>DHOF01000123.1:9456-11731 GCA_002411615.1 Ruminococcaceae bacterium UBA5397 | reverse complement strand
TCCATTCTGGTTTTACGCAAAAACTTTCCGGGCAGAGTAATTCGTTCATCATCCTCTGTTACAGAACGATTTACACAATTTTCCTCCCGCATGGTACGGAATTTATAAACAGAAAAAACTCTGCCATCCTTTGTCATTCTTTTTTGTTTAAAAATAATATGACCACCGTCGCAGACTTTAATTGCAATTGCGCTGCAAAGCATTAAAGGACTTGTGATCACCATCGCAACAATAGAAAGAATCAAATCCATTGTCCTTTTGACAAAGCGCTGTTCCAACGTCAGCATTTTCACCTGGAACATCACCATCGGCGTATCGTCCAGAGAAGTCGCTTTTGCTCCCAAAGAAACAATATCGCGAATTTCAAAATCATAATAGATGTTTTTATTGGCAGCATAACAGTATTCCACCAAATAAGCGCGTTCCTCCGCAGGAACCTGGTAGAGAAACACCGTATCACTTTGATCGATAAACTGCAGCACATCTGGATTGCTGAATGAAATCACCTGATTGATGCGGTATCTTTTATGATAGCGCCCAATTTTTGGCAATAAGTCACCCACACCCTCTGCGCCGGTTATGACACAGCAATTTTCTGTAGGATTAATGGTAAAATAAATAAAGTTTCCAAAATAAGTCCAAAGAACAATTACGGGAATCTGCAAAAGAAACACCAAAAGCAAAAGCTGTGGGGTCTCATATACAAATGAAGAATTATTTCCGTCATTTGTATTCATAATGCAGAGCATTAAATGGGTCACCAAATCTGTCATGAGGGCAGCCAGTACCATCGAACGTGCAAGCTCTTTACTCTTTTGTTCGCCAATCCGAAAGCCGCCGTAAATTACAATCATCAGTCCGCCAAAAAGCGTAAATGTAATCATCGTTACAGCCGCTGTACGGGAAGGGTGCCAAAGCCATGGATTCTCTTGTCCAAAAATTGCAAAGAAAATCAAAAATAGTGCCGCAAACAGCAAAAGCTTCAACAGAAGTACAATGGTGGCCTCGCATTTTTTCAGGATTCGCAAAGGAAAACCTCCCTAAAAGAAACGAGTCCGGCCCATCTATAGCAGGGCCGTCAATTAATAAACATTTTTTATTATACCAAACACGACAAACTTTTACAATATCTTTATCTAAAAATTCAATTTTCCATTTGCTTCTAGCCCCGCTTTCGTACACATTTTCAGCTTTTATCTCCGGGTCGTGCAAAGAGCGCTGCCAAAAATCCACATATAACTGCGCCCGCAATTCCTGCGGCACCAGCTGTCAATCCTCCGGTAATAATTCCAAGCGGTCCATAAAGCCGCACCGCCTGAAGCGTTCCCTTTGCCATCAGATATCCAAACCCTGTGAGCGGCACTGTCGCTCCGGCGCCCGCCCAATTAACGAGCGGCTCATAAATTCCCAATCCGCCCAGCACAACGCCCGCTACAACAAAGCTGACCAAAATTCTTGCTGGTGTCAGTTTGGTAAAATCAATGAGAAGCTGTCCAACAACACAGATCAAACCGCCTACTAAAAAAGCACGTAAAATATCCATTTTTATTCACCTCAGCTTTAGTATTTGCCAAGGTGTTTTTGCTTATCCTAAAACAGATATTCTTTTTTACAGAAAAAGAGACTGAGAGAAAAACCCTCAGCCTCTCGTCTCATACAGATCTTTTCCGCTCCCTAAAAAGCAGAATGTGCAAAAAAAGCACAGCGTTCATTCAAATATATCACGCGGACCCCGTTGGTCCAGTCCTGTATTGTTCCTATTATATCGCATTCAAGCGATTATGTCAATTACAGCCCGTATAATTCACAGAAATTTATTATTTTATACACAAATTATAGGATTTCTACCAAATTATTTTGTTTGGATCAAATTTGTTCCCGCTTTTTTCAAAATTTCGATCAGCTTGATCCCTTCCTGCAAGTCTTTCCCTTTTGCAGAAAGATAAACTTTGATCTTTGGTTCTGTACCGGAAGGGCGCACAATAATCTTACAGTCACCTTCCATGCGGAACTCCAGCACATTTGATTTTGGCAGGTCAATGGGAGCCTGCCCATTTTCGTCATGGCGCATACGAGTCTCATAATCGCTCCAGCAAGTCACCGGGAATCCTCCCAGTGACTTTGGCGGATCTTCCCGCAGGTGATCCATAATTCTCTTCATCTGCTTCATACCGTCTTCGCCTTCAAAGGCAAAATTCAGCAAATCATTCCGATAAAATCCATGTTCGCGATAGAGCGCTTCCATCGCGTCCAAAAGCGTCATATTCTTTTTCTT
>DHOF01000123.1:3404-9437 GCA_002411615.1 Ruminococcaceae bacterium UBA5397 | reverse complement strand
TTTGGCGGATCTTCCCGCAGGTGATCCATAATTTTCTTCATCTGCTTCATGCCGTCTTCGCCTTCGAAGGCAAAGTTGAGCAAATCGTTCCGATAGAATCCATGCTCCTGATAGAGTGCCTCCATCGCATCCAAAAGCGTCATATTCTTTTTCTTATACCAGCTTGCCATTTCGCAGATCAGCATGCTTGCATTAACTGCATCCTTATCGCGTACATATGCGCCCGAAAGATATCCATAGCTCTCTTCAAATCCAAGAAGATACCGATCTTCTTCCCCTTTTTCTTCCAAAGAGGCAATCTCATCTCCGATGTTTTTAAATCCGGTCAGCACGCGATACAGTTCAATGCCATATTTTTTCGCAACGGGATCTACCATATCTGTGCTGACGATCGTAGTGACCGCCACCGGATTTTTCGGCAAAATCCCGCGTTCTTTTTTCACACGGGCAATAAAGTCAAGCAGCAAAACACCGACTTCGTTTCCACTCATCAGATGGAACTCTCCATGCTGATTGACCGCAATCCCACAGCGGTCACAATCCGGGTCCGTCGCAACAAGCAGATCCGGCTGCACTTTTTCACAAAGGGTTAGTCCGGTTGCCAGCGCCTCACGGATCTCCGGATTCGGGAACGGGCAGGTAGGGAAGTTGCCGTCTGGTTTTTCCTGTTCCGGAACGACCGTGACATCCCTCACTCCGATACGGCGCAGAATCTCCTTTACGCAGACAAGCCCGGTTCCGTTAAGCGGGGTATAAACGACTTTCAGATTATCACAGTCGCCCGAAAGGATTCGCTCTGCTTCTACCTCCTGCAGGAATGCTTCAATCACATCATCGCCCATATAGCTGATGCGTCCCTCTTTTAATCCATCCTCAAAACTCATGGTCTTTGGATCTTCAAAAAGATCGAGCGCTTCAATCTCGTTCATCACATCGTCCGCCATCTGTGCTGTAATCTGGCATCCATCAAAGCCATATACTTTATAGCCGTTATATTTGGCAGGATTGTGGCTTGCGGTCACGCAGACGCCGGCGTCACAGTGAAGATAACGCACTGCAAAGGAGAGAGTCGGAGTGGGGGAAAGCCATGGATAGATATAAGCTTTGATTCCGTTTGCCGCAAGTACAGACGCAGTCTCTTTTGCAAAGAGTGTGCTCTTAATACGGCTATCATAAGCGATTGCCGCCGATTTTCCATCGTGTTTTAAAAGATAATTTGCAAGGCCCTGTGTCGCCTTACGAACCGTATAAATGTTCATCCGGTTTGTTCCGGCGCCTAAAACGCCCCGCAGCCCCGCGGTACCAAATTCCAAATCCCGGTAAAACCGGTCGTTGATCTCTTCCGGTTTGTTTTTAATTTTTTTTAGTTCTTCTGTCAGATCGGGATCTTCCAGATTCCGGCTGAGCCATCTGTCATATTCCTTCATGGTCGGTTCCTCCCGTTTTCATTTAAATTTATCAAATTAAAAGCGTTTTTCTAATCCTTGATTTTTCCAAAAGAATAGCATGATTGTGTATTTCTGTCAACGAAACCGGTTTTACAGCCGGACAATATTGGTTACGATCCCCCCTGGAGTCAGGTCAAGAATTCCATAGGTCGCGTCCATTCCGTGCAGAGAGCCGGGATTCATCAGATAAAGCCCGTCCTCATAATCGGTCATGCTTTCGTGTGTATGTCCAAAAAGAGCCACATCTGCACCCTGTTCTCTCGCTTCACTCTTTAATTCATATAATCCATACTTTACATTCTGCGCATAACCGTGAGTAAAAAAGATCCGTTTCCCTTCAAGTGTTATGATCTGCTCCATCGGAAGATTACAGCTCCAATCACAGTTTCCGCGCACCATATAAAACTGTTTTTCGGGAAATTTATGCTTTATCATTTCTGCTTCGTCTGCGCCGTCTCCTAAATGGATCACCACTTCGGCCTTTGGCTGCCTCAAAATCGCCTCCTGCAAAGACCAGCTGTCACGGTGTGTATCAGAAACGACAAGAATTCTCATTCGCCCGAACCCTCCTTCGTAATTCATCATATTTTATCATGCAGGTTCATATATATTCTACAGGAAAGGGGTTGAAAAAATGAATCGAAATAACCAGAACCACCCCAATCAAAATAATTCTGCCGGAAATAACGCCAACGGTCAACAAAAAGTACAGCAGATGATGCAGCAACTCTCTAAAGAAGATGCACAAAAAGTGCAAAGCATTCTGCATAATAAAGTTGCTTTGGAACAACTGCTCTCTACGCCGCAAGCGAAGGAACTTATAAAAAAATTCGGAGGCAAATAAAATGGATGATCTCTCGCAAAAACTCTCTGCCATGCTCAAAGACCCAAATATAATGGCACAAGTGCAGAGTGTTCTTAATTCCATGGGAGGAGGAAACTCTGCTTCGCAGCAGTCCTCACCGCAAAATCCAGTTTCTGCTGCACCTCCTGTTTCTTCAGGTCCCGCTCCTTCATCCGGCACCAGCGGGCCTCCAGCGAGTGCACCCTCTTTTGGAAATCTTGCGGGAATCTTAGGCGGACTCGATATGAACACGCTGGGACTCATTGCAAAACTTGTACCAATGATGCAGAGCTTTCAGACCGAAGACAACAGCACTCGTCTATTGCACGCACTGCGCCCCATGCTCTCAGAAGCGCGCCAAAAAAAGCTGGATGAAGCAGTTCGCCTTCTGCAGATGATGCGGATGCTTCCGGCGTTGAAGCGTTCCGGTATCCTAGGCAATCTAGGTGGGATACTGTAAAATTCAGAAAATTTTCAAAAAAAGGAGACGGCGGATTTGGAAACGGATAATTTTCAAAAACTTCAACAGGAAGCGATCCGGCGTGCACAGGAAATGCAGCAGCAAGCAAACCGCATTCAGAATGCTCATTTTTCTGCTTCCGCTCCTAATCCTGTCGCTTCCCCTCATAATAATAATAATTCCGGGCAGTCATATCCGCAGCAAAGGACAGAATCGTCAGCAGGGAACGTACCGCAGCAAAAAATACCCGTCTCTCACGTTTCTGAGCATTCCGCTCCGGCTTCAAGTCCTCCAAACTCAGATATGCCCTCTGAGCCTCAGGAAAGCGCCTTCTCAGCTATTTTAAAGGATGGAGAACGAAATCTTCTTTTGTCCATTCTTCTCCTCCTGATGGAAGAAAAAAGCGATCCGAGTCTTCTTTTGGCATTTCTTTATATGTTATTGTAACGTTTTAACGAACCTGCCCATTTCCAAAAATCAAAAACTTCGTACTTGTCAACTGCTCCACGCCCATGGGTCCTCGGGCGTGGAGTTTTTGCGTACTGATACCAATTTCCGCACCCAATCCAAACTCTCCGCCGTCGGTAAAGCGGGTAGAAGCATTTACATAAACGGCGGCACTATCAACCCGATGTGTAAACTCCCGGGCATGCTCATAGCTTTTTGTCACAATACATTCGCTGTGTCCGGTGCTGTAGCGTGCAATATGAGAAAGTGCTTCTTCCATATTTTTTACGACTTTGACTGCCAAAATATAATCATCATACTCGGTATCCCAGTCTTGTTCCGTTGCGGGAATCACGCTGTTACCGAGGATCTCTCTCGTTTTTGGGCAGCCGCGCAGTTCCACATGCTTTTGATCGAGCAGTGCCTTAATTTTTGGCAGTGCCTCTTCTGCCACTTTTTCATGGACAAGAATCGTTTCAATCGCATTGCAGACACTGGGACGGCTGGTCTTTGCATTATAAATAATATTGGCCGCCATATCGAGATCAGCACAATCGTCTACATAAACATGGCAGTTTCCCGCACCGGTTTCGATCACCGGAACCCGCGCATTTTTTACCACCATTTGAATTAGCCCTCTGCCTCCACGGGGAATCAGAACATCCAAGTAGTCGGTCAGATTCATCATCTCGTTCGCGCTCTCGTGTGAGGTATCCTCTACCATTTGGATACTGTCCTGCGGCAGATCTGCCTCTTTTACCGCTTCTCTCATCAAATCGGCCACACATAGGTTGCTGTGAATTGCCTCGCGTCCTCCGCGCAAAATCACAGCATTTCCGGCCTTTAAGCAGAGTGCTGCCGCATCAGAAGTTACATTGGGACGCGCCTCAAAGATAATTCCGATTACGCCTAAAGGCACTCTTATCCGCCGAATCTCAAGGCCGTTTGGACGAACTTCTCCTTCTACAACCGAGCCGATCGGGTCTTTCTGAGCCGCTACTTTTCGCACACCCTCTGCCATTTCGTGAATCCGCTGGGGCGTTAAAGTAAGCCTGTCAAGAAGGGCTTCGGTCATACCGCTCTCCAACGCTGCCTTTAAATCCTTTTGGTTCTCTTCCAAAAGCTTTTTCTGATTATTTTCCAGCGCGTCCGCAATCTTTAAAAGTGCCCGATCTTTTTTCGGCCCCGCATTGGCAAGAATTCGCGCTGCTTCCTTTGCAGATTTTCCCATTTCGAGAAGCGTTTTGCTCATTCTTCTGCTCCCTCCTCATAAAAAACAGTTCCCAAAGGTTTTCCGTCCAGCAGCTGATAAATATCTTCCGGATCTCCGCCGGACATCATCACACAGGGAATCTTTTTTTCGGTAGAAATTTTTGCCGCGGAAATCTTTGTCGCCATGCCTCCCGTACCAAGATTGCTGCCAGCGCCTCCCGCCAGCGCTTCTACCTGCGGCGTAACGCCCTTTACCACCGGAATCTTTCTCGCATTCGGATTTGTTTGAGGATTTGCATCATAAAGGCCGTCTATATCGGTTAGAATAATCAAAAGATCCGCTTTTGTAAGTACCGCAACCGTAGCAGAAAGCGTATCATTATCTCCAAATTTTTTGCCGACCAATTCATCTACTGCAACGGAATCGTTTTCATTCACAATCGGAATTACACCCATCTGGAGCAGTGCTTCAAATGTATTTTCCGTATTTTTTTTACTGTGCGGATACTCCACCACGTCGCGGGTTAAAAGGACCTGCCCCACAATATGATTGTACTCCCCGAAAAATTTATCGTACATAAACATCAGCTCACACTGCCCAACAGCTGCTACCGCCTGACGTTTTTCTGTCTCTTCCGGCTTCTTGGAAAGTCCCATTTTGCCGACGCCGACTCCCATCGCTCCGCTGGTCACCAAAATGATCTCCCGTCCCTCATTGCAAAGCCCGCTCAGCACCTTGCAGAGCTGTTCAAAGCGCCTAAGGTTGAGGCTGCCGTTTTCGTAAGTCAGCGTGCTGGTTCCAACTTTCAGAACAATTCGTTTTGCCTGCGTAATCTTCGACATTTTGGAGGTACCCCCTCTGTTTTTAAATCAATTTATTATGATAATTATACCACATTTTCCAGTTTGAAAAAATCTAGTCTGTAAATATTTTTACAATTTAGCCTCTTTCTTAAAAAGAATGTATAAAATTTTTGATTTTTGGAAAATCTATTCCCATAAAGGAGGTAGAAAATAGTGGAAACATTTGCGCTCTGTTTAGTAATTATTGGCGGTATCAACTGGGGCAGCGTTGGAATTTTCGGAGTAGACCTGGTCGCATGGCTTTTCGGCGGTGCGGGAACATGGCCTGCCAGAACTGTTTATATTCTGATTGCACTGTGTGCAGTTTACTGCATTTCTCTCCTATTTCGTCACTCTGAAAGTGATGAATATCACCATGCACATCAAGCCTAATTTTTATCTTTTCTAAAAAAGCGGAGAACATTTTGTTCTCCGCTTTTTTTAATCATTCATTCATGTTCGCGGTGAAACGGACGGCCTCCCGGGCGGCCTGGTCGGTGATCATCGCGGCGGGGTGGACGCCGGTTCTGCTGTTCCTCGGAAAGATCATTCTCCGGAACAAGGCCCTCGACCTCAATCAGCGCCTCTCTGCGCGAAAGATTCAGTCTGCCGCGGTCATCAGTGCCAATTACTTTTACCATCACAACGTCGCCAACCTTTACAACATCGGTGACTTTATCCGTATGTTTTACATCAAGCTGCGAAATATGCACAAGGCCTTCTTTTCCGGGAGCGATTTCTACAAAAGCGCCGAAATCCATCAGTCGGGTCACCTTGCC
>DHOF01000123.1:0-3113 GCA_002411615.1 Ruminococcaceae bacterium UBA5397 | reverse complement strand
TTGATGGATCACTTTTCCGCCGGTTCCGATTACTTCGCGAATCTTATCCACCGGGATCTGGGTGCTCATCATCTTGGGGGCATAAGGAGAAAGTTCTTTTCTAGGCGCCGAAATTGCTTTCAAAATCACTTCATCAATAATGTAATTGCGCGCTTTATGGGTCTTATAAAGTGCCTCTTTTACCATTGCGAGGGTAAGACCGTTAATTTTAAGATCCATCTGAATCGCGGTGATTCCTTCTTTGGTTCCGGCTACCTTAAAGTCCATATCGCCAAAAAAGTCTTCCAGCCCCTGAATATCCACCATCGTCATCCAGCGCTCGCCTTCCGTAATGAGGCCGCAGGAAATCCCGGCAACCGGCGCCTTGATTGGAACGCCTGCCGCCATCAGCGCCAGGGTGCTTGCACAGATAGATGCCTGACTGGTAGAGCCGTTGCTCGAAAGCACCTCGCTCACCAAACGATAGGTATATGGAAATTCATCCTGTGAGGGAATCACGGGCAAAAGAGCCTTTTCCGCCAATGCGCCATGTCCAATTTCCCGACGTCCAGGGCCTCGACTCGGTTTTGTTTCGCCGGTACTGTAGCTCGGGAAATTATATTGGTGCATATAGCGTTTTTCTTTTTCTTCTCCGATATCGTCCAGAAGCTGTGCGTCGCTCGCAGAGCCCAGCGTCAGCGCTGTCAGCACTTGCGTCTGACCGCGAGTAAACATGCCGCTGCCATGAGCACGCGGTAAAAGGTCAATCTCGGCATTAAGCGGGCGCATCTCGTCCATACCTCGTCCGTCCACGCGCTTCTGCTCATCCAAAAGCCAGCGCCGCACAATATATTTTTGTGTTTTATAAAGGCATTCGTCAAGCTGCTTTTCGCTGTCTGGATATTTTTCCGCAAAATGCTCAAAAACATCATCGTAGATTGGTTCCAAACGGGAGTCGCGCACATTTTTATCATTGGTATCCAGCGCAGCTTTTATCGCTTCACCAGCATAATCCATGACGTCATTTTGCATTTCATCGCTTGCATGAACTGCCTCATATGTAAACTTTGCTTTGCCAATTTCGTCCTGAATGGACTCGATGAAGGTGACAATCTTTTTATTCTCTTCATGGCCAAAGGCAATTCCTTCGTACATTTCTTCGTCAGAAACGATCTTGGCGCCTGCCTCAATCATAGGAATTCTCTCAGCGGTAGAGGAAACGGTCACTGCCATGCGGCTTTGTTCGCGCTGTTTGCTGGTCGGATTTAAAATGTATTGTCCATTGATCAAACCCACCGATACGGCAGAGATCGGACCTTTCCACGGGATATCGGAAATCGAAAGCGCAATCGAAGCCCCTACCAGCGCCGTAATTTCCGGGGAACAATCCTGATCCACGCTCATCACTGTACAGACAACCGTAACATCATTGCGCATGTCTTTTGGAAAAAGTGGGCGAATGGAGCGGTCAATCAAGCGGCTTGCAAGGATTGCCTTCTCCGGAGGTTTATTTTCCCGGCGCAGAAATGAGCCTGGAATTCGGCCGACCGAATAAAGTTTTTCTTCAAAATCCACAGACAGTGGGAAAAAGTCCATCCCTTCCCTGGGCTTTGCGCTGGCAGTTGCCGTACAAAGAACCGCAGTATCCCCGTAGCGAACCATGCAGGCACCGTTGGCAAGCTGAGCCATCTTTCCGGTTTCTACCCGTAGTGGGCGACCGGCAAACTCGGTTTCAAAAACTTTATAATTTTCAAACATGTGCGTTTCCTTCCCGCGGCCAGCTTCCTAAGACCGCCAATTAATCAATTATTCATTTATATTTCATAATATTAGCACACATTTTAAAAAATTTATAGCCCATTTTGCAAAATTTCTAATTGTTTTTGATGCTTTTACAATTCGTTTTTTGAGATTAATTTCATGGGATTGTTTTTCATATCTAAAACATACAAAAAAGCCTGCCCTTTTTTAGAAGGGCAGGCTTTTTACTTTTCTGATTATTTACGAATTCCAAGTTTTGCGATGATGGTACGATAGCGCTCAATGTCATTTTTCTGCAGGTAATTGAGCAGATTACGACGACGCCCAACCATCTTCAGCAAGCCGCGGCGACTATGATGATCCTTGTTATGAGTGCGCAGATGCTCGGTAAGATCGTTAATGCGCTTTGTCAAAACAGCGATCTGAACTTCCGGAGAACCTGTGTCGCCCTCATGAACGGCATATTCTTTAATGATTTCTTGTTTTTCTGCTTTCAGCATTGTTTTTTCCACCTTTTTTTAAATTCCCGCATTCGCAGAGAAACGCCATGTGGCTTCCCTTTTGGGGCAGACGCGATTCTCCGGGAAATGGGGTGCGAAATTTAGTATAACACAGAGTGTTTCGATTATCAAGAAAAATTCCGATTTCGAGCATAAAACTCCAGCGCCGCTTTTCCGTCTTTTTGAATTTGTTCCTTCAAAGCTTCGATGCTCGGAAATTTGTGTTCCGGGCGCTGAAAATGCAATAGTTCCGTTTGAATCTCTTTTCCATAGAGATCAGGGCCCTCATAGAGCGGCATCCATGTTTCTGCCAGCACCTCTTTTGAGCCGACGGTGGGTTTAATCCCTACATTCGTTACGCCACAGTAATGGTTTCCATCAAACCAAACCCGCGATACATAAACCCCAAAACGAGGCAGAACAAAGCTTTGAGGCACTCTCTGATTGAGCGTAGGCGTTCCCAAAGAATGCCCTAGACGCCTTCCATGGCAAACAGTCCCCAAATACCCATAGGGTCTCCCCAAAAGTCTCGCAGCCTCTCCCATATTGCCCCTTGCCACAAGGCCGCGAATTCTTGTGCTGCTGATCGGTTCGCCGCCCTCGAGCACTGCCGGTACCACTGCGGTTTCGATTCCGCGCTTTTCGCAGAGGATTTCCAGAGTCTTTTCCGTGCCGCGCCCTCCGGCACCAAATGTATAATTAAAGCCACAGCACACTTTTTTTGCATGACAGACTGTTTGCAGGATTTCATCCACAAACTCTTCCGGAGAAAAGTGCATGATATCCCGAAATTCTAAAATGTAAAGCTGTTCTACGCCAAGAGACTCCAGGATTCCAATTTTCTGCTGTCTGGTAATTAATTCTCCGCCGGCA
>DHOF01000056.1:13026-16097 GCA_002411615.1 Ruminococcaceae bacterium UBA5397 | reverse complement strand
GCTGTCAGAACAGAACTCGGCTTACAAGTCTGGTCGTAAACCCGGTATGGAAACATGCCGGGTCTTTTTATAGAATCAACCTATTTTAAATCTTAAAACAATCCCTTAGACAAAAAGCGATCAAGGACAGCAGTCCCTGGTCGCTTTTTATATTTTATTAAAAGTTTAGCGTACAAGTACTACAGAAAATCTCATCAAATTATGCTTTGGCACAAAAACGATCATATTTTAAAGCATCAATCCGCACACAAGTTGGTTCTCCGGTAACGAGTTCACTCATGATCGTACCGACCCCAGGCCCGATTCCAAATCCATGGCCTGTAAAGCCGCAGGCGATAAATAGCCCTGGGATTTCATTGACCTTATCAATAATTGGCACCTGATCCGCAGAGATATCTAGCCAGCCTGCCCAATGACGAACAATTTTTGCATCCGCTAAAACCGGAAAATATTTCATAATTCCTCTGCAAATACTTTCCGCCGTCATGGAAGTAGACTTTGCAGAATCCGATTCTTTATGATTTTTATGATAATTTTCCAAACCGGAAGATCCTCCGAACGCAAAAGAGCCGTGCTTCGTCTGATGACCATAAAAATCCGCTTCGGCCGTACCCAGCATCTGCCAGAACATCGGCGGCTGCACTTCTGTTACCAGGCATTCATTCAGCATCCGATAAAGCGGCACATCAATCCCCACGGTATTTAAGATCGCGCGGGAACCGTACCCTGCCGCTACAATGATGTTTTCCGCTTCATAAGTGTTTCCGGCATCTGTAACTACCGCTCTGGCTTTTCCGCAGTGAAGCTCAATTTTTGTAATTTTTTCTCCAGTGATAAAATGGACTCCCAACTGGAGTGCACGACGATAAAATGCCAGCGTCGTTATCATGGGGTTTGCATGCCCGTCAGTGGGACACCAGGAAGCACCAATTACCTCTTGAGACATATAGGGGCAGATTTCTCTCGCTTCATCCCCGGTAATCATTTTGACGTCCAACCCCGCCGCCTGACTCTTTTGGGTCAGCTTTTTTAAAGTTTCGAGATGTGCCGGCGTTTTTCCGAGACGAAGATTTCCGTCCTGATGATACTCCACATCGACGCCCAGTTCTTCATTAAGGTTAGGCCACAGATTTTTGATAGCATACATAGCGATGGGAAGTTCCCGCACATCGCGCGCAGACTGACGAACACCGCCGCCATTGCGGCTGGAACCACCATTCCCAATCATTGTCTGTTCCAACACTAGGCACTTTAGTCCTTTTTTTGCAAGATAATAAGCGGATGAATTCCCAATGATTCCGCCTCCAATAATAATTACATCTGCATTCATTAATCATCCACCTCATTGCTGAAAATTTTCATTTCAATGGGACGCGCCGGACCGCGGGCAGTCGGCTCTTCTAAATCTGAAGGGCGAACGCCCAGCTCTTTTGCCATAATTCCCTTTACAATTTTTGTGCAGGTGCCGCCTTGGCACAATCCCATTCCCGCACGGGTAAACCGTTTTAGTTGCGTCATCGTGCGCATGCCATCATGAATTGCGCGCCGAATTTCCCCTTTTGTAATTTCTTCACAGCGACAAATAATCAAATCATCGTCCGGCTGAGGAACGAATTCGCCAATATCAAGATTACGGTCAATTATTTTTGCCATTTTTAAGCCTCCCTCTTAAAGAATCGCGCTTTCATAGACAGATCAGCCGGTACTTTCATGGTAAGAAGCACGGTTCCATCCATAATCGGCGCAGTTCTTGTCTCCAAAACTTCGGCATCACATAGGACAGAGCCATCCCGTCCCAATGCTTTTCCGTGGTCTCCTTTTGCTGGAAGCGGCAAAAACTCGTAAGGTAAAGTGACACTGGCATATCCGGGCGCATATTCTTCGTTGACAAGGAAAATCGCCTGTCCGGAGCAGGAAGCAACGCACATTCCGCAGCCGGTACATTTTTTCTGAGGATCAATGGCCGGCAGGCGGGTAATCTGATTTCCCACCATAATGCAGCCAAATTTGCAGGCATCCTGACAGGGATTGCAGGGAATATTCTGTGTGCATTCGATAACCGGATGAATTCCTTTTGCATGGGTAACGCCGGGAAATTTTTCAATTTCTTCATCTGAAATAAATCCTTTTTTCAGAAGGCTCTGAGAAAGCGGGATTCCCTCATCTGTTCCTTTTAGATCGGTTCTCCCGCGGTTTTGGGGAGAAAACATTCCCTGATGCAGCTGATCCATAGAAGAACGCAGCTTTTGCACTTTCTCTTCAAATACGCCATCTTCCAAATAGCCGAGACGATGGGCAGCAGCCGCTCCGGCAATTCTCCCGCCGATCATTGCAGAGGAAGCTTCTTCAATTCCGGCAACATCTCCTGCCGCAAATAATCCGGGCACCGAAGTCTGATTGTAAGCGTCCACAGCGGGAACCGGTCCGCCCTTATCAACCATCTCACAACCCGCCATACGCGTCAGCTGGCTCATCGGTGACAGTCCTACTGCCATACAGATGGTATCAACGTCAAAGTGCTTTTCTGTTCCTTTGATAGGCTGGAACTTTTCGTCCACTTCTGCAATCTTTACTCCGGTTACACAATCTTCGCCTTCTGCTTCGACAACCGTATGGGAAAGATAAAATGGAACCCCCATTCGTGTCAGCTTAGAAGCATGAACTCCGTATCCGCCAACACGCGGTGCCGCATCAATGATCGCCGCGACTTCGATTCCAGCCTGCATCAGCTGAAAAGAAACGACCAATCCAACGTTTCCGCTTCCAACCATCAGCACTTTTGTGCCGGGCTGCACTCCATGCAGATTCATCATTGTCTGCGCTGCACCTGCTCCGATCACGCCCGGCAGAGTCCAACCTTTAAACGGAACCATGTTTTCCCTTGCGCCAGTTGCTACGATAATATTATCGCCCTTATAGTGATGAACTTCCCCGTCCTTCATAACGGTAATTTCCATGCAGTCAAAAATGCCCATTACAATCGCATTGAGGCAAACTTCCACACCCAATTTTTCTGCTTCTTCCAACAGCTCCTGTCCGATTCGAAATCCACGGATTTTGGCTTTATGTTC
>DHOF01000056.1:558-12759 GCA_002411615.1 Ruminococcaceae bacterium UBA5397 | reverse complement strand
CTTTAGCACCTTCGATTGCAGCAGAAAGCCCGGCCGGTCCAGCTCCAATTACAATCAGTTCGTATCTTTTCATTTTCATATTCGCTTACTCCTTTGCCTTGATGCCATATTGTGTCTGTACCTTCATACCGGCCTTGAGCGGTGTTACGCAAGTACGGATATTGGGTTTTCCATCCACAATCATGACGCAGTCTGTGCAGCGTCCAATCGCACAAAACACGCCGCGCGGTTTTCCAAAACGAGAAGTATAGCGATGAGTCATCACCCCTGCCGCACGCAAAGCTGCAGCAATCGGCTCTCCTTCGTATCCCTGCATTTCTTTTCCGTCCAATGTGAAGGTGACCAATTCACCTTTTTCAAATTCTCCCAAAATCGGATGTTTCTGAATTCTCACGATATTCGCCCCTTATATTCAAAGTTCCTCTGCTGAAGTTCCTTTTACAACAACAACAGGAGATTTGGTTCCTTCTAGAATTCCCTCATAATTGACTGCAGAGTCTTCTTCTCCTGGACGCAGTTCTGCACCCGTTCCTTTTTTCCATTTATAAATACCTGCACTGACAGCTACAATCGCCAAAGGTACAATCAGCCAAATTACCATTGCCGGAATCAGCTGCCCGCTCATAAACATGATGGGTATCATCGAAACCTGGAACATATCCACAAAGGTTGTAAAGATTCCGGCCACTCCAACATCTTCCAGAACCGGTGCTTTATAATCCGGGTCACTGATCCGGTACAGGATAACGCCGATTGCCATAACACCGGTGCACATTCCAAAGACATAAATTCCACGCTCGAACCAATAATTGTGGAAAATCCGACGGGATACAAACAAAAGCCAGATCAGGCAGCATGCAAGGCCAAGCAGAGAGATGATAATGAGCGGCACAGCATAGCTGATAACAACGCTGATATTAATCGATGCAACGCCGAATCCGACCAAATAATCGGTCACACAGGAACCAATTCTTGTAATCAGCTGCTGATCTACATAATGATCCAGTTTCACAGCCTGCAGCAATTTATTCATCAGCCAGCCGCAAATCAATGCGATTCCATAAGTCGGTACGGAAAAAGAAGGCCAAATGCTCTTGAGCACATTGTTTAAAAGATATGCACCGCCTACTGCGGTCAAAATAATACAGAGATGCCATGCCAAAGGATCAATCGAAATTGAATTAACAGTCGCTTTGCCGATCGGTTTTTGATTCTCTTCTTCCACTAATCCTGTTTTCATTTCCTGTGAAAGCCCGCTAACTTCTTTGATCAGTCGGGTCCATTTTTTGCGTGTTCCGATATTAATCAAAAGGATTCCGATAAAAATTCCATCGAGCAAGCCAATCGTTGCAAATGTCTGCCCAATCGAAGTGGCGGAGGTCCATCCGCATCCATCCGAAAGAGCTGCTCCAACGGCAGCCGCGGTTCCATGACCGCCTTCAAATCCGGATGCCATCAGCATTCCGAAGCCCGGATTTAGATCCGGGAAAATTGTGGCCGCCAAAATCAGAGACGCCGCAATCCCGACGCCCCACTGAATCATAATTCCACTGGTCGTCACTGCAAAAGTGTCGCCAACACTTTTGATTGTCTCTTTAAATTTTGTTTTTTGTCTGCGGCCAATCAGCAATGTTCCAAACAATACCGAAATCATGATGCTCGGATACACTGAAATGCTGCTGCTCAACGGCAAAATATTCATAAAATATTTTCCGCCGATCACTCCTAAGATTCCTGCGACCAACGAAGATGGAATATACCAATTTTGCAGGAATTTCAATTTTGTCCGCAGAATATTTGCAATAAACAGTAACGCGGACATAATCGCAAAGTCGTAAAACAAAGTTGTTGCCGAAAATTCCATGATGTTTCCTTCTTTCTTAAATCAGACAAGTGTAAACCCAAAAGCAAGTTAACTCGAAGGAAAGAACGTCATTGTTCAAAATTGCCAGGGCCGTCACATGTAAATAGAAAGACTAGTCTTTTTTGGCATCAAAAAAAGGAGCCCATGACAAACGAATGTCATGAACTCCTCTTTGAGCTTTTCTTTTTCCGGAATACCTTTACTATAAATTTCTTTGTTCTGAAAGTCAATATTTTAAGACGTACTAAAAAAAATACATTTTACCTTATTTTTTAAAGTTTAGAGAAAAATCAAAGCTGAAATCTTTGATATACATCAGTGCACCACTCAAAATATTCCTCTGTATGCCGACGGTATGTCTTCTGAAATTTGAGAGCATCTCTTTCTCTAACTGCTTCCATCAAAACCCCATTATCTGCAATCGAATGAAGATGATTTTCCAGCGGAATTCCATTCCAAAGCCAATTAAAGTTGCAAAGAGGAGGAATGGAAAGCCATACTTTCAGCACAAGCGGCATTTTTGCTTCTTCCATAATCGAAATTCGAAACTGGCGGCACAAATCTGCAGCATGATGAATCTCCCGCTGCTCCACAAGCAGCTCAATTTGTTCCAACTGTTTTTCTAAATAAAAAACGGTTTCTTCTGTAATCCGTTCCATCGTATGACGGATCATCAAATCCACCAAAGCACAATCCATCTCAAGCATTTCATGAATTTCTTCCAAGCGAACCACTGTAATAGTCCAGCCGCAGCCGGTAGAATTTCTTTTAATCATGTTTTCGTTCTCTAATTTTTGCAGTGCTTGCCGCGCGGGAGTTCTGCTCACCAAAAATTTCTGCGCAATTTCTCCCTCGGTAAGGACTACATTCGGATTAAATTGTCCGTATAAGATTTCTTCTTTTAATCTGCAATAAACATCTTCTTTTAGAGAACGACCCATCTTCTCATCTCCTTCTATTGAAATCATTTTAATAAGAAAGAGAATTTTTGTCAATCATGAATATAATTTGTTTATAAAAATTGATAAAAACGTCCAAATTAGGTTTACATAATCTCAAGGTTTTTCTAATCTATTTTTATATGATTCCCTTTGTTAAATTTAAAAAACTGAATTCTAGCTTTTTAAAAAATAGTTTTTAATTAATTTTAAGGATTATATTTCATTTTTGCACAAAAGTTTGGGTGCCAAAAAGGTTGCCAAGAGCATTCCACTCAAGCCTCCGACAAGTTTTCCAAAAATCAATGCAGGAATAATCTGCGGAAGTGCCTGCGAAGCATATGCCATATGATCACCGAATGTACAGGATGCAGATACGACCAGAGAAATATTCAACATTCTGCCCCGGTCATCCATATCAGACAGCATTTCCATCGTGGGTAGAGGGTTCGCAAGTGTAATCAAAAGTCCCGTTACAGAAGTATTATTGATTTTCATCCGTTTGCCAATACGCTCCAGCCCTTTATGAGCAACTTTTCGCAATACAAAAAGCAAGGGAAACGCTCCAGCTAAAAAGATCGTGATCCCGCCTACAATTACAAATACTTCATTTATGCTGCCCATTCCGTCTAAAAGTTTCAACCCCGTCAGCTGAGAAAATCCAGCTATTGCCAGACCCACTATAGAAATTCCTAACATAATTTTCCCAAAAACTGAAAAAACAGGTACAATCTTTTCTCCGAAATGCAGCAAAGAAATTAGGAGAGCTGCCGCAACGATCAATACCGGTATCGTATTAAAAAGCAGCATTGAAAAAGAAAAACCTGCTGCCAAACCACCTGCAAGACAACCCAGCGGAACAGTTGCAATCCCTGCTACCATTCCATAAATTGCTGCAGGACGTTCTTTTCCTTTTGTAAAAGTCATGGTTAAAGGCAGCTGAAACATAATCGTTGTCCCTAACATAGAACCTACAATCATTCCGTTATAAATTCCGGCCTGCGGATCGTTTGCCATCTCCTTTGCCAACACATATCCCCCTGAATCATTTGCAATCACTAAGCCTGCAAAACTGGAAGGGTCTGCTCCAATAGACTCAAAAAGCGGAGCTAAAACAAAACCCAGGCTATGTGCTGCTACGGGTGCCAGAACCATAAACCCTGACATGCACAGAATCAATCTTCCCGCCGACTGAAATCCATTTTCAAATTCTTTTCCCAGCCCAAATCGGTTTCCAAAAATATCATCCAATGCACCCAACAGCAAAAAAACAGCCATAATTGCTGTTAGGATCATTTGGAAATTCACCTTCTACTCCTCCTTCCCGCTCTCTTTAAAATTCTGCCCTCAGACTATCAATCCTGTGTTTTTGCTTCTCCGGTAGCAACAATATCCACACCCGTATCCATAATGTTAGGGATCAGCACCTGATAACGATAAACCGGTGCCTGTAAGTGCAGCATATGAATTTTTTTCATGCAGTTCATCAACAGTTCTTTTGGCAATGGACGGCTGGAACGCACTGCTACAAGCGGCTCACTGCTGCCGCTTACTAAAGCAGTAGAGGTCAAAATCCGTACCGGATGGACAAACTCACTGCGGGCATACTGTTCCCCGCGAGCGCAAGTATAGCCTTTTACCGATTGAATTACTTCTCCTTCGCCGCAAACCATGATTCTGCAGCCCATCGGACAAATTGTACAGGTGATTTCTTTTTCCATGATCAATTCCTCTTTTCCGCATCGACTGTAAGCGTTTTCCCTGAAAGTGAAGCGGTCGAAACACCTATATGCTGCATTTCGCCCGGATTCACACGAGGCAGACGTTTTTCAAAAAGCAATCCTTCCTCACAGGATACCTTTAATGTCGTTTCTTTCTGCGGTTGTTTAACACGAAAATAAATCGTTACATCTTCCGCTTCATCAGAAACAGCAATTTTTTGCGGACAAAGATACCGCACATTTTCTCCCGGCCTGCATACCACAACCC
This sequence comes from Ruminococcaceae bacterium UBA5397, assembly GCA_002411615.1. GTDB lineage: Bacteria > Bacillota > Clostridia > Oscillospirales > Acutalibacteraceae > Caproicibacterium. The sequence goes on along the minus strand of DHOF01000056.1, from coordinate 7,968 downwards.
GCTTAGAAGACGGGAGCTGTCCCATCGCATATTTAGCCGCATTTTTCCCGGCAAGCATACTTTCTATTGAAACATTATCCACCAAATCGTTTACATGGACTACATTTCCGCAGGCAAAAAGTCTGGGAGCGCTGGTCTGCATATACTGATTGACAACCGGTCCATTTGTTACGTTGTCCATTTCGATGCTGGCCGCTTTTGAGAGTTCGTTTTCCGGGATCAAACCTACTGAAAGCAGCAAAGTATCGCAGTCAAAGAACATTTCCGTATTTGGAATCGGGAGTCGGTTCTGGTCAACCTTTGCTACATAGACTCCTTCTACACGCTGATTGCCAACAATTCTTGTTACAGTGTGAGAAAGCAGCAGCGGAATCCCAAAATCATCCAAACACTGCACCCGGTTACGAGTGAGTCCCGCGAGATAATCCATAACTTCTACTACCGCGACTACTTTGGCGCCTTCTAGTGTAAGGCGGCGCGCCATGATCATCCCGATATCTCCGGAACCTAAAATGACGACTTTTTTTCCAACCATTTCATTCTGCCGATTGACCATTCTTTGAGCCGAACCGGCGGTATAAATTCCCGCCGGACGAGTTCCCGGAATCTGAATGTTTCCCCGGGTCTTTTCACGGCATCCCATAGCAAGAACCACACTCCCTGATTTTACCATCGTTATTCCATAACGGGAATTCGTGCAGTAGATCGTTCCATCCTGCCGAACCTCCAAAACCATCGTATCCAACAATGTTTGAATCCCAGCTTGCTCCACTTTTTCAATAAAACGTCCCGCATATTCGGGGCCGGTAAGTTCTTCGTTAAAAAGCGACAAACCGAATCCTGGATGCACGCACTGCTGCAAAATGCCTCCCAATGCGGTATCACGCTCAATCATTAATACTTTTTCTGCGCCCTGTTCCTTTGCTGCAGCAGCCGCTGCAAGCCCTGCGGGGCCTGCTCCGATGACCGCTACATCGCATGTAATTTCATACATTCTGTAATCCCCCTTATCTCACTTTTCCGGCAATCATGTAAGAACCTTTATCATTCTTATTGATTTCCTCAGCAGATACTCCCATCTCACGTGCAAGAATCTCCAGTACCCTTGGCCCACAAAATCCACCTTGGCAGCGTCCGAGCCCTGCGCGCACGCGACGTTTAACTGCATCCATACTGCGGGCAGGAATCGGACTGTGAATTGCTGCAACAATTTCTCCCTCTGTGATTGTTTCACAGCGGCAGATCACTCTGCCATATAAAGGATTTTTCTGAATCATTTGATCCTGCTGTTCCCGTGTAAGTTCGCGGAACCGCACAATACCTTTCCGAACCGGATTAAAATCAGGATTCATTTCTGCAGGCATTCCAAGTTTTAAAAGAGTCTGTGCCACATATTTTCCAAGAGAGGCGGAAGCTGTTAATCCCGTAGAACGCACTCCCGAAAGGTTTACATAATTTTTTAAGTCATCATAAGTATCTACATGTAGTCCCTCGGGGTTTCGATTTGGACGAAGACCGCTGTACTGTGTGATCGTATCACGAAGATTCACATTCGGAATCAGGTGCCGCACGTCTTCTGCAACACTCTTAAGTCCTGCCGCATCCGTTGACCGATCCTCCTTATCGGAAAGATCCTCCGCTGTTGGGCCAACCAACATATTCCCGTGAATGGTCGGGCACATCAGCTTTCCTTTCGTAACTTTCGTTGGAATCGGCAGTATAATATGTTCCACTTTACAGGACGTGTTTTTATCAAGAACATAAAACTGTCCTTTTCGCGGATTCACTGTATAATCATTTTTTCCAACCATTGCTGCAATTTCGTCACAATGCAGTCCGGCTGCATTGACGACCCATTTACAGGAAATCTCTCCGGCTGTTGTTTCCACCGCTGTTATTTTTCCCTGTTCCTTATGTATCCCGGTCACTTCTGTTCCCAAAAGAAAATCGGCACCGTTCTGCTGTGCATTTTCGGCATAACCAACCACCAAAAGGAATGGATCAATGATGCTCTCACGCGGGATATATAGCCCTGCTTTTGTCTCCGGATTTAAATTTGGTTCCATTTTAAGCAGCTCTTTGCCAGAAAGATATTCCACATCATACACACGGTTTTTAAATGCCTTTTCTTTTAGTGCCGGTAATTTTTCATACTGTTCCTGATTGATTGCCGGAAGAATTCCACCAATTCTCGAAAATGGAACATCCAAATCTTTTGTAAGCTTATCATACATCGGATTTGCTGCAACAACCAACTGAGATTCCAACGTATCCGGAGAGGCATCATATCCCGTATGAATAATTGCGCTGTTTGCTTTGGAAGCATCTCCCCCAACATCTTCCTTTTTCTCAACCACCAATACGCGGACCTGATATTTTGTCAGTTCCCGCGCGATGGAACAGCCGACCGCTCCGGCCCCAATAATCAGCACATCTGTGTTTCTCATTGTTTTTCCTCCTAAAACTAAAAACTTTATCGTGTCTATTTTTGAAGCCATCCAAGGGAACGCTCCACTGCTCTATGCCAATTGCAAAGCAGTGTCTGCCGTTCATCATCTGACATTTTTGGCTCGTATCGACACTGTAACTGCCAATTATACTCAATCTCACTCAAAGACGAAAACCAACCTTCTCCAAAAGCAGCAAGATAAGCGGCACCTAAACTGCTGGTTTCCGAAATCACCGGGACATCTACCGGAATATTCAAAATATCCGCCTGAAACTGCATCAGAAATGAATTGACCGCCATCCCTCCGTCTGCGCGCATTCCCCCAATGGGGAATCCAGAATCTCTGATCATAACATCAAGATTATCCGATACCTGATAAGCAATACTCTCGAGAGTTGCCCGAACGATCTGCTCTTTTTCCGTCATAGAATTAATTCCAAAAATTGTTCCGCGCGCACAGTTATCCCAATGGGGAGCTGCCAATCCCACAAACGCCGGTACAAAATAAATACCGCCGTTATCCTGTACACTTTCTGCCATTTGCTGCGTCTGCTCACAAAATTCGATCATTCCCATCTTTTCGCGCAGCCAATTAACCGCCGCTCCGGCCGTATAAATCCCACCGTCTAAAGCGAAAATATCTTTTCCCCTGAGATTCCACGCTACCGTCGTCAAAAGTCCGCCCGGAGACTTTATAGGGGTCTGCCCTGTATTCATCAGGAGAAAGCAGCCTGTTCCATAAGTCGTTTTTATCATTCCTGTATGAAAGCAGCACTGTCCAAACAATGCTGCCTGCTGATCGACGATCAATCCTGAAACCGGAATCTGGAGCCCTAAAAAGCACCGCGGCTCTGTCATACCGAATCGCTGTGCACTTCTTCCAATTTGAGGAAACATCTTACGGGGAAGGGAAAGCATCTCTAAAATCTCATCATCCCATGACCCGGTGTGAATGTTATAAAGCATAGTGCGCGAGGCAGTGGAGGGATCCGTCATATGGATTTTTCCTCCCGTCATTCTAAAAAGGAACCAGCTGCCAAGCGTTCCGGCGCAAAGTTCTCCATTTTCTGCCCGCCTATGTCCGTTTGGAATCTGTTCCAATTCCCAAACAAATTTTTCTGCGCTAAAATAAGAATCCGGAAAAAATCCTGTTCGTTTTTGAATTTCCTCCCCATACTTTGCAGCTAACTCTTCGGACGCCGTTACCGTTCTTCGATCCTGCCAATTAATTGCCTGCGAAAGCGGATTTCCAGTTGATTTCTCCCAAATCAAGCAGCTTTCTCCCTGGTGATCAAGTCCGACTCCTAAAATCTGTGCGTTTAAAGGGAGCTGCGATAACGCTCTCTCTACAGCACACAGCAAATCCTCCCAAAGAACATTCGCATCTTGTTCCATCCAACCGGGTTTTGGGCTGTCCATTCTATGCTTTTGATAACCTTTTGCTGCAACATTCCATTTTTCATCCATTATCAATACCGTCGTCCCGGTTGTTCCGGCATCTATTCCCATAAAATATCCTGTATGCTTCATAGGTTTTCCCTCCACGTGTGGAATATTGATAATATTGTGTGATGTTTTATGGAATTATAATAGCATAGGAAATAAAAAATAGCAAGAAAAGAAAAGCACTTTCTTGCTATTTTTTCATAAAATTTTATTGCAATCATAAAAGAGCCTGTACTCTCAAAAACGACCCGTACAGGCTCTTTCTTTTATAATTTTTATGATGAAAACATCACCGGGCAAAACAAATCCGCAGTCCTTTATCACGGTAACGCTGGGCTTCCTTTTCCGGTAAACTGTCATCCACTACAATGGTATGAATATCCGAAACTGGGCAGACACGGTTCATTGCAATCACTCCAAACTTGCTGGAATCTGCAACGATAATGACTTGATCGGAATGTCTGATCATCAAACGCCGGGTATTTGCTTCTGCCAAATGGTAATCGGTAATCCCGCTTTCAATCGTAATTCCTCCAGCGCCAATAATTGCTTTATCCGCGTAAAAATTCTCAAGACTATTATCACATAAATATCCCGAAACCGATAAATCCCCATTTCTAAGCTCTCCGCCAAGCAAAATCACCCGGTTTTCCGGATTTACTTCAATGAGTGCCTGAGCGGTTAAAGTTGAATTTGTAATAACGGTAATCCTCTTCTTGCTGCCAAGCTGACGTGCTGTTTCTAAGACGGTCGTTCCTACATCCATAAACAAAGTATCCCCATCCGATACCAGTTCTGCCGCCGCAGCAGCAATTTTTTTCTTTTCATCTTCCTTCTCTACTTCACGCCGTTTATATGTCGGCTCTTGTGTATTGAATCCTTTTTTAACAGCCCCGCCGTATACACGTTTCAAATAATTATTCTCTTCAAGATATTCCAAATCGCGCCGAATGGTCTCGATTGAAACACCGAATTCTTCCATTAAATCGCTGACCTTTACCACACTGTTCTGCTGAATCTTTTGAATGATCTTGCTTCTTCGCTCCTGCAGCATAAAGATTCCTCCAAAAATAAAATTCTTATTTGGATTATATCACATTGTTTTGTGTAATTCCACACAAATTCATCATTTAAAATAAAAATGCCGATCTGCAAAGTTGCAGACCAGCAAATAAAAAAGTATATAGGAAGCAAGGCTTTTATTCAAAAACAATTCCATCAATGGCGGTTGTTCCAAATTCAGTCAATGCACCGCCGCCGCCGTCGGCACGATTGCATCCTGCCGGGAAAAATTCATCTCCAACTCTCATAATGCCATTCGGCATTACCAAAAGTTCTCCACATGACCCGGTTTCAATGATTTTATGTCCTTTTTCTCTTAAAAGTTTCTCGGTATCCGGAGAAAATCCGTCTTCAAGTTCCAGCCCCTGGTCGAGCGTTAAGCAGCACATATGCGGCGCACGAGTAGCCGGTTCCATCATCATTCCATAGTCAAGCGTATTGACGATCAGCTGAAGCGTGCTTGTGATGATTCGTGGACCGCCCGCACTCCCAACAGCCAATACCGGGACCCCGTCTTTGAGCACAATCGTAGGAGACATACTGGAAAGCGGCGTTTTTCCCGGACGTACTGCATTCGCCATTCCATAGGCAAGTCCCTGTGTTGTACGCACGCCAACTTTAGGGCTGAAATCAGCCATCGTATTATTCATGATAAATCCATAGCCGGGAACCACTACCCCACAGCCCCACCAGTTACGGATTGTCTGGGTCTGCACAACGACATTTCCCTCTTTATCCATGACAGAGAAATGTGAAGTACAGCCCGGATAACTTTTCGCTTCGATTCCTTCGGTTGGCGCAAACTCCTGCGCTTTATTCGGATCAATTTTTTTGGCAAGCTCTTTCGCATATTCTTTAGAAAGAATCTTCTCAACCTGTACCTTTACAAAATCAGGATCTCCCATTGCAACCGAGCGATCTGCAAACATGAGCTTCATCGTTTCTGCCAAAAGATGTGTGCTTTCGGCGGAATGCCATCCCATTTTTGCGAGGTCAAAATTCTCAAGGATATTCAGCATTTGGATAATATGGCTTCCGCCGGAAGACGGAGGCGGCATCGATACAACTTGATATCCCCGATAGGTTCCCTCTACCGGAGTACGCGGTTTTGGCGAACAATTTTTTAGATCTTCTTTTACCAGAACACCTTTATTTTTTTGGACAGCCTTCACGACAGCATCGGCTACAGGCCCATTATAGAACCAGTCGACACCGTTTTTAGCAACTGCTTCCATTGTATCGGCGAGTTCCGGATTCTTAATCACTTCACCAAAAGTACGCGGCTTTCCATCGTGCAGATAGAGTTCTTTAAAGCCTTCATAAGCTGCCGCATTATGTTCTGCTTCGGGCGTATCACTGATACGCGTATACATAAATCCGCATTTGAATCCTTCGCGGCACAGCCGGATGGCAGGCGCCGATACCTGCTCCAATGTCATGGTTCCGAATTTTTTCAGCAGATTATCCATTGCCTTGTAAAGTGCCGGAACCGCAGTAGAACGGCCGGAAAATTCGGTAAGGTTCAGATCGACATCTCCGTTTTCATCCAAGAACATATCCTGATATGCATTTAACGGTGCTACGCCGCGTGCATCACAGGCATAAAATTGATTGCTTTCTTTGTGATACACAACATGAAAACATCCGCCGCCAATGCCGCAATGGTATGGTTCGACAACTCCCAGTACCAAAGAAATTGCAACCGCCGCATCAATGGCATTTCCGCCATTTTTCATCATTTCCAAACCGGCGCTGGTCGCATATGGACTATTGGAACTCACAGCTCCTCCACGGCCGGATGGATAGGGACGAAACATCGCAATTTCCGAAAGAGTCTTTCCCAGATAGGGCTTTGTAGGCATAAGACAAACCTCCTTATGACAGGGTTCATTCCCCTGAAACAAATTTTTTATTTTCAATTACGCCTGAATTGCATTTTCTTTTTTAGATGTCAAAAGTGTGGTGATGATGCCTACGCCATAGCTGACAACAATCACAGCATAAATTGTTTCGATTTGATTGGACAACCCGCTGATCACCCAAATCAGTCCAACAATAATACCAGAAATCATGCTGGCCAAAGACGCCTGTTTTGTCGTACGTTTCCAAAGCAAACCGGAAAGAATAGAAAAGCTGACCGGACCGGTAGAACATTGAATCAAAATCTGGAAAGTTGTTGTCAAAGCTGCGCTGGGCAGTAAGAAAGCAGGAAGCAACGTACAAACTGAAAAGATCAAGGTGCCATAGCGAGAAACTTTCAACATTTTGTCTTCAGTAGCTTCTTTATTGACCTGTGTTTTATAAATGTTCGTGATAATGGTTCCTGTCGCCATCATCATAGTAGCCATTGTGGCTGCAATAATCATGGTAGCAACTGCAAAAATAACGCCTGCCATTATAGGACTGGTATATTCTTTAATGGTCCACGCAAAAGCGGTTGCGCCATTTCCCAA
>DHOF01000056.1:0-319 GCA_002411615.1 Ruminococcaceae bacterium UBA5397 | reverse complement strand
ATTGGAGCCGCAAATACATAGCCAATAATGCAGCCTCCGCGCGCTGCTTTTGCATCTCTTGCCGCCATAATCGGCTGCAGAACAGACTGCATAACAACGGAGGACAAAATACCGGAAAGCAACCATCCAACCCATTTTTGTGTCGGCATGCTGCTGAGTTCTCCGTATCCTTGGGGCAAAGAGGAAACCAAACCTGAATATCCTCCGAAGTGCTGCAGAATAATTACCACAAATCCAACCAAAAGTACATAAATTCCAATACAAACCACTTTTCCGACGGATGCTGCACCTTTCATTCCTGAGAATGCGGTATAAACAG
>DHOF01000111.1:10994-15093 GCA_002411615.1 Ruminococcaceae bacterium UBA5397 | reverse complement strand
CTGCTGATGCATTATCCGGAGTACAAACAGAATTCTGTCGGCATTGGCGGTAAGCTTTATCGCCAGGGCCTGATTAAGATGAATGAATTTGTTACTCTATGTGCTCGTGACCGCATTCCAATGGTTTGGGTTCAGGATACAACCGGTATCGATGTTGGCGATCCTGCTGAAAAGGCTGAACTGCTTGGTTTGGGCCAGTCTTTGATCTATTCCATCCAGAACAGCAATGTTCCGCAGATGGAGATCACGTTGCGCAAAGGAACTGCTGCAGCTCACTATGTTATGGGTGGTCCTCAGGGCAATGATACCAATGCCTTTACGCTTGGTACTGCTGCAACTGAGATGTATGTCATGAATGGTGAAACTGCTGCTGCTGCAATGTACTCTCGCCGTCTTGTAAAAGATGACAAGGCTGGTAAGGACCTGCAGCCGACCATTGATAAGATGAACGAACTGATCAAGGAATACGACGAGAAATCCCGTCCGAAGTTCTGCGCTCAGGAAGGCTTTGTTGATGAAATTGTCAACATGAATGCAATGCGTTCTTATATCAAAGCTTTTGCAGACAGCTCTTATCAGAATCCGCAGTCTATCTGCGCATTCCATCAGATGCTGCTGCCTCGTGTAACGCGTGACTTTGATACATTTAAGAAGCCGTAAGTTTCTGATTCAATAAAAATCATGCCGGGGGACTGCCCGATCCATTCCGATTGGGGAGTGGAAAGGGAAGCCCCCGGTGTTTTATGAGCATGTTTTATGCCTAGCAAATGGAAGAGGAATTATTTGAAAAACGTTTGACTCTTTAATTGGAAGATTGATTAATTTTTGTCAGCTTTCACAACTTTGAGAGGAAAATGAAGAAATTTTTAAATGTTTCTGTACTTTAAAGGTTGAAGTTTTTCATTAGATCTTATATAATTGTACCAGGTGTAAATCATAAGGTGCAATATGATTTATACTTGCTTTCCGTTTTTATTAGGAAAACTGTCTATAGTGTGATGGAAAATCCCTGTGGTTATGTGCGATGAGTTGTTGGGCGTCGCCATTATCCTAACATGGGGAGAAAGGAGGGAACCATTTTTTATTGCCCCAGGACTTATAAAAATAGCCACGAGACTTCCAGTGTGCATTATAAATAAAAAAGTAATTAGGGAGCGAAATGTACCGACGTTAGCGGTAAAATCGCTACGATTTCCAGCTTGAAGCTGGAATATTTAACAACCTTGGGAATAGCAGCAATTGTTATTTTCCTTGGTCATGCAATTGTAAAACGGTCTAAGCTTTTACAAAAGTACGCAATTCCGGCACCAGTTGTTTCAGGTTTACTTGTATCTATCTTTTTGTCTTGCTTAAAGGCAAGTGGAGCGATTGCAATTACATTTGATAAGACTATTATGCAAGATTTATGCCAGAACCTGTTCTTCCTTTGTGTAGGATTTGGGTTCAGCACGAAATTACTCAAGCATGCAGGTGGCAAACTTTGTGCAATGATTGCCATCGGTGCATGTGTCTTGATTACCTTACAGGATGTTGTCGGCGTTGCAGTCGGCAGCGCAGTTGGAATGAATCCGCTGCTTGCTCTGCAGTGTTCTTCTGCTTCTATGTCCGGCGGCGTAGGAACAGCTTCTGCTTTTGGCCCGATCTACGAGAAGATGGGTGCAGAAGGTGCAACAACGGTTGGTGTTGCAGCAGGTACGTTGGGTAATATCATGGGTTCTTTGATTGGCGGCCTTGTCGCTGCATTCCTGATCTCTCACCACAACCTGCATTCTGATCCGAATGATAAGCCAGATTCCGAAGCAAACGGTACCGTAAACAAGTTGGACAACAACCGCATGGTTTCCATGTTCGCAATGTGCTTGCTGCTTGCAGCACTTGGCATGTCGATTTATGCGCTTATTAGCCAGATTCCGAATTTCTCGATTCCGAAATTCGTTTGCTGCCTGTTTGCTGGTGCAGTTGGTCGTAATGTGATGGAAGGTCTCCATATTCCGTTCTATACACCTGAAGTTGATGCAATTGAGAACATGTTCCTCGAGCTCTATCTGACTCTGGTACTGATGGGAATCGATATCACTGCTTTGGCTCCTGTTGCTGGCCAGATGGGTATTGTATTGTTGGCACAGGCTATTTTGATGGCTTTGTTTGCAATCTTTGTTTCTTACAATATGTTTGGCCGCAATTACGGCGCTGCTGTTATGGCTGCTGGTAACTGTGGATGGGGCTGCGGCTCTGGACCAAACGCTGTCGCAAACGAACAAGCCGTTATGAAAGAGTATGGCTGGCACAATGTTGCATGGGTTTTATATCCGTCTTTCGCTGTTATCATCGACGATATCTTCAACCCAGTTGCGCTGTCCGTTTTTGGTAATATTTTTGGAAAATAATTAAGGCTTTTGAGAGCAGTTTTCCGGTAAGGATTCTGCCCCGCGCCAAGACTGCGGTTGCCGAATAAATTAAGAATTTTGGAGCAATTTGAATGGATACAATTTATACACTTGGAATTGATGTGGGTTCTACCGCATCGAAATGTGTCATTCTGAAGGATGGCAAAGAGATCATTAGCAAATCACTGATTCCGGTTGGTACCGGGACCAGTGGTCCTAGTCGTGCAATTTCTGAAGTGTTGGATAATGTTCATATGAAGAAAGAGGATATGGCTTATATTCTTGCTACTGGCTATGGCCGCAATTCCATCGACTGGGTTGACCAGCAGATGAGCGAATTGAGTTGTCATGCTAGGGGCGCTTACTTCGTATTTCCTGATGTTCACACTGTAATCGATATTGGTGGACAGGATGTTAAAGTGATTCAGATTGAAAACGGAGCCATGGTCAATTTTCAGATGAACGATAAATGTGCTGCTGGTACAGGACGTTTTCTGGATGTAATGGCACGTGTTCTCGAAGTCAATGTTAAAGATCTCGGTATGCTGGCTGCACAGTCAACCAAGCGGGTAGCAATTAGTTCTACCTGCACGGTCTTTGCAGAAAGCGAAGTAATCAGTCAGCTGGCACAGGGCAGCGATAAATGCGACATCATCAATGGAATTCACCATTCGGTGGCTGCGCGTGTTGTTGGTCTGGCACATCGCGTCGGAGTACGCGACAAGGTTGTTATGACCGGCGGCGTTGCGCAGAACAGCGGCGTTGTCTCTGCTTTGCAGGAGGAGTTAGGACATCAGGTTTATACAACTCCGCTTGCACAATATATTGGTGCGCTTGGAGCTGCGTTATTTGCTTGGCAAAAAGCAACCCGAAAGAAATAATTAACTATTGCAGTCTAGTGTGCGGGGTTTTCCCCACATACTTGATCACCTTTCATATTTTTATTTGAAGGAGAGAGTTTTTACTATGGCTGAAATCGAAAAAACAGCACCCGCTGCACAGCCTGCAGCGCCTGCTAAAAAACCGAAGAAACCGCCAACACCCGGTGTAGCTGCTCTGCGTAAGGTAGTTTCTGATGTTTATGCAGCAGCATGGGAAGCAAAGAAAGCAGGCCGTCCGGTAGGCTGGTCTTCTTCCAAGTTTCCCTGTGAAATTGCAGAAACATTGGATCTGGCAGTTGTATATCCTGAAAATCAGGCCGCTGGTATTGCTGCTCAGCATGACGGAGAGCGTCTTTGTCAGGCTGCCGAAGATATGGGCTATGATGCCGATATCTGCGGATATGCCCGTATTAGCCTCGCATATTCTGCTGGCGTAGAAACCACCAACGTATCCCGTCAGATGCCGCAGCCGGACTTCGTTCTGTGCTGCAATAATATCTGCAACTGCATGACAAAGTGGTATGAAAATATCGCTCGTATGCACAACATTCCGCTGATTATGATCGATGTGCCGTACAACAATACGACCCATGTCGATGATACTTATGTTGCATATATCCGTGGTCAGTTTGACGATGCAATTAAGCAGATGGAACATATCGCAGGCAAGAAGTTTGACGAGAAGAGATTCGAAAAAGTCTGTGAAAATGCAAACCGTACTGCAAAAGCATGGTTGAAAGTTTGTAATTATCTTCAGTATCAGCCTTCCCCGATGTCCGGCTTTGACCTCTTCAACCATATGGCTGATGTTGTTACTGCTCGTGGCAAGGT
>DHOF01000111.1:6170-10744 GCA_002411615.1 Ruminococcaceae bacterium UBA5397 | reverse complement strand
ACACTGCCGTTCCCGGAGAAATACCGTATTATGTTCGAAGGGATTCCTTGCTGGCCTGAACTGCGCGCACTCTTTAAGCCTTTGAAAACAAACGGCTTGAATGTTACTGCTGTTGTGTATGCACCTGCTTTTGGATTTGTATATGACGGCCTTGATGATCTGTGCCGTGCATACTGCAAGGCTCCAAACAGTGTCTGCATTGAGCAGGGCGTTGATTGGCGTGAAGGAATCTGCCGTGAGAACAAAGTAGACGGCGTGTTGGTTCATTACAACCGCAGCTGCAAACCGTGGTCTGGTTACATGCCTGAGATGCAGCGTCGCTTTACTGAAGACTTGGGTGTTCCGTGTGTTGCTTTTGATGGCGACCAGGCGGATCCCCGGAACTTCAATGATGCTCAGTATGAGACTCGTGTACAGGGCTTAGTTGAAGCTATGGAAGCAAATAAAGCTGCGAAGGAGGGCTAACGAACATGAGTATCGAATCGATTATCAGTGAGTTCGCCGGCATCGCGGCAAGTCCCGCAAAGCAGCTGGCAAACTATAAAGCCGAAGGCAAAAAAGTAATCGGCGTACTGCCTTACTATGCACCTGAAGAACTGGTCTATGCCGCAGGCATGGTTCCGTTTGGCATGTGGGGCACCAATGACAAGGGTATTAGTTTATCAAAAGAGTATTGTGCTACTTTCTATTGCACAATCGCACAGTTGGATCTGGAAATGCTGCTTGACGGCACAATGGATCAGCTCGATGGAGTGATTACACCGACCATCTGTGATACCCTTCGTCCAATGAGCCAGAACATTCGTGTTGCAATGGCAAAGCTCAAGAAAATGCCGACCATCTTCCTGGCACATCCGCAGAACCGTAAACCGGCTTATGGCCTTAAATTCTGCGTAGACCAGTACACGAATGTCAAGAAAGCTCTGGAAGAGATCAGCGGCGCTCCGATTACGGATGACGCTCTGAAGAACGCAATTAAGGTTTACAATGCAAGCCGTGTTGCCCGTCGTGACTTTGTCAAACTGGCAAACGAGCATTGTGATGTAGTTACCCCGACAAAGCGCAGTGCTGTTCTGAAGGCTTCTTGGTTTATGCTGAAAGATGCTTACACCGAAAAGTTGGTTGCTCTGAACGAGGAACTCAAGAAGCTGCCTGACTGCGACTGGAAGGGCACAAAGGTTATCACGAGTGGTATTATCTGTGATAATCCGGCTCTGCTGAAGATCTTTGAGGACAACAATGTTGCAATTGCAGCTGATGATATTGCACACGAGAGCCGCGCATTCCGCGTAGATGTTCCTGAGTGTGATGATCCGATGATGGCACTTGCAATGCAGTTTGCAAATCAGGATTATGATGTTCTTCTTTATGATGAGCATTCTTCTGAGAACCGTCGTGCTGAGCATATTGTCGATCTCGTTAAAGAGAACGGCGCTCAGGGTGTGATCGTTTTTATGCAGCAGTTCTGTGATCCGGAAGAGATGGAGTATCCTTACCTGAAGAAGGCTTTGGATGCTGCACAGATTCCGCACATCAAACTGGGCATTGACCAGCAGATGCACGATTTTGGTCAGGCTGCAACTGCAATTCAGGCATTTGCTGATGTTCTGAGTATGCAGAAGTAATCTGATTTTTAAAACAGATAGTCTTTAAGGAAGGAGCCTTGCCGAGAACATCGGCAAGGCTCCTTTTTGTGTCTTTCAGAAAGTTTTTTGATGACTATAGTTAAAATTAGCATAGGAAAAAGAAATTAAAAAACGAATCTGCGATGGCAGTTAAAAACTGTCTTGCTGGTTCGTTTTTTAATTTAAAAGTTGTTTTTATGGAAGCGAATATCCTAGGCGATATGAAAGTTTCTCAGCACTATCCATGACATCGTGTTTTAGATCCGTAAAATGTTTCCCAAAAGTACGAGAAGCAGGAGCAATAATCCCAATAGAAGCTTTCATTTGACCATCTGATCCAAATACAGGAGCACCAATCCCTACTGCATCTTCAATATATTCGCTGCGAGAAATGGAGACCCCTTCTTTGCGTATGGCTGCTAAGTCTTTCAAAAGCGTTTCAGGAGTTTGAATGCTGAGTTTAGATGGATGCTCTTCCATGTTCAGCAAGTAATGCTTTAAAAATTCTGGAGACTGATAGGCAAGCAGTACCTTTCGAATTGCACCTACATGCAAAGGCTGTTCATAACCGAAATGATCAACCACTTTTAGATTGTTGGGTCCTTCCGCTTTGGCAAGAATTAATCCTCGCAGTCCAATTCTAATCATCAAAAAGGCATCTTCTCCGGTACATTCTGAAAGATAAGCAAGAACCGGTTGGCAAACCGTTTGCAGTTTTGTCTGATTGGTGGCCGCGGTTCCCAGAGAAATGAGGGCGGGCCCCAGTTGATATAAATGAGTTTGGTCATTTTTCACTACGAAATCTTTTGTACACAATGTTTGGAGAATTCGATGAATACTGCTTGGCGGAAGATCAAGAGTTTCCGAAAGTTCTGCAACCGAAAAAGCTTTTTGGGGCCCTTTTAATGCTTCCAGCAGATCCAATGCACGAAGTAAGCTTTGAATCATATCATAAAAAACCTCGTTCTTTTAAAGTCTGAAATATAAATTTAGTATATCGTTTTATTCCGTATTGCGCAATGAATTCTACGATAAAAAATCAAAAAATGAATTTCTTTTCATTTGACAACAAAATCCCTATTTTGATTGAATGATTTTTTCCTGTAAGCGGCCGCTGCGATAAGCTTTCAGCAGTTCTTCCAAATCAGCGATCTGTTCTCTCAACTCAACACCAGTATCGGTATCCCCCACAGTAATGCGCTGCCGAATCGCTTCAATCACCTGTACTTTTGGACTGGTTTCTTCCATCAGTTGTCCAGGCAGAAGGGGTTTATGCTGTGCCAAAGCCAGATAGCGGGAGTTTGCAATAAATGTATAGCCGCCAATTCCGGTTTGTTTTTGATATGCTTTGCTGATGCCTCCATCGATCATAAAAAGCAGACCGCCGGCTTTTACTGGGGATTCTCCCTCTTTTAGGCGAACCGGAACATGGCCGTTAATAATGTGACTACAGGAGGGGTCCATTCCAAATTCGCGCAGAATGCGTTCACACAAATCCCTCGTGTCAAGATGCTTATAATAGGGATTCATAATTTCTTTATGAGTCTTTTTATCGGCGATAAAAATCCGTTCAAATAAGGACATTTTACTCTTTCCAAAGAGAGGAGAAAGCTTACCGCACCAGAGATACCACATGAAGTCACAGGCATCTTTTTGTTCGTGGCTGCCTTCGGGTGCAAAATAAGCACTGCGAACAACGGCATCTATTTTATCGAGATAGGATTTTCCAGAATACTCCTTGTTTCCAAGGTTGACGACTGCAAAGCTGCCGTCTTCATTAAGAGGAATGCAGCCGTGATAAAGCAGATTGGAGTTCATGCGCAGATACATACCGCCCTTGGAATAAAGATAGTGGATATGCTCCTGTAACCTTGGAGAATGAAGAAAAGAGGAAACAAGAGAGTTAGAAAGCTCTTGCTCTTCCCGTGTCAATTTGAGCGGATCGTGAGGATTGACAGTCGGAAAATTGGTATCCAAAAGGGGATAACAGGTACCATCAATTTCAACTGTGCCATCTTTAAAATTAATTTTTTCCAGAAGCAGCCGATCGTCCATATGATATTCGGGATGTCGGTGGATCAGTTGTCCTTCCAGCTTTAGCTGGAGAATGACCATTGCTTTGTGCATCTTTGCCGCCAAAGGAATATCCACCGGATCGTATTGGTTCTCGTCCAGTACATGGGGCTGAAAATGTTCACAGGGATCATCGTGATAGACGCGCGCTGCAAAATCAGAAAGTGGACGCAGATTGATTCCATAGCCTCCCTCCAGAACATCAAAGCTGTTGTAGCTGATGCCAAGACGGACAACATTTGCAGCGAGGGCTCGATTTCCGCAGGCAGCGCCCATCCATGAAATATCATGGTTGCCCCATTGAAAGTCAACATCCGGACGTTCCATCAATGCATCCATAATTAAATCCGGGTGTGGGCCACGATCAAAAACATCCCCTACAATATGTAGACGGTCAACTAAAAGACGCTGAATCAGAAGACACAGTTCCATAATAAATTCTTCGTTCATACCCGTATCAACGATCGCACGGATAATCTCAGAAGTATAATGTGGTTTGTTGCTGTTGCTTCCGCCGTCTGCATGCAGGAGCTCGTCAATAATATAAGCAAAGTTTTGTGGAGTGCGTTTACGCACTTTGCTGCGGGTATATTTGCTGCCGGCTTCCCGGCAAACTTCCACCAGACGATAAATAATGACTCGGCTCCAGCCGGTAAAATCCTTGTGTTTGTGATGTGCCTTAGCAAGTCCTTCTTTTGGATAATAAATCAGGGCGGCTAATTCTGCACGCTCATTTTCTGGAAGTGACTGTTCAAAAAGCTCATCGATTTTTTTGCGAACCACGCCGGACGCACTTTTTAATTGATACAAAAAAGCTTCATGTTCTCCATGCAAATCGCTGAAAAAATATTCGGTCCCTTTTGGCAGACTCAGAAT
>DHOF01000111.1:4093-5992 GCA_002411615.1 Ruminococcaceae bacterium UBA5397 | reverse complement strand
TTGGGATAGGTTTTGCTCAAGAGCTGCAAAAAACGCTGATCCCGCATTTTTTAATACCTCCCGTATTTGATCTCTTCTTATTTATTGTAGCGAATTAATTGACTTGAATCAAGTGACCAAAGCAAGAAATGACTAAAAATAGTACAAAAAATCCGTTTAATTTTTAACAATCAGCACAATAAAAGCAAAATAAATCAAAAAAGTGGCTAAGACAATGATTGGCAGAAATGTTTTGCTGATAAGACTTGCGATTGTAGAAGAAGATTTTTTAAAATAGATTTGGGCTTTATCATTTCGTGGGTCAAAATGAAAGCAGCTCTCTGCATAAGCAGAGAGCTGCTTTCAAGCTTTACATAATTTTAGTATTCTGGGCTTGACTAGCTTCTATATTTACTTCATAAAAAAGCCCTAATGTATCGGGGCCAAACTCACATCCAAAGATTGGCTCTAAAAAAGAGACAGAGATCATATCTGTAAGATTTTGTTCTTGAATCATTTGTTTTAAAATCTGTGCATCGCTTTCGCAGTCTGCATGAACAATGCAAACAGATTCGATCGTACCCAGTGAAGCCGCTTTTTGCAGATCTTTAAAAAGACAGGAAATTCTTTCTTGAGAATTTTTGGCTTGCTCTTTAAGAAGAAGCTGCCCTTCTGTCATCTGTAAAATTTGGTTTTGTCTGTTCGAAAAACTTCCTTTAAAAGATCGGACTAAAAAATCTGAATTTCCGACAGCAAACAGGCTGTGAATGTGAGGGGCATTCGATTCTGCCCATTCTTTTGCTTCTAAAAGGGAAGCACCTTCCTGCTGCAGCTTGGAGAGATGTTGGAGTAAAAGTCCTTGTCCGGCGCTCAATGTCATGGAATTGACTGCTTCAATGCGGCGTGTGGGAAATTCTCGCTGCAGATTGGCAAGTGCGCGGGTAGCGTTATGCCAAGTCTCACCCAAAGCGTCGGAAAGACCAATATATAAAAGATCTTTTCCGCATGCAAGGGCAGGACGTAAAAACTCAATCAAATCCGAGGTGTCAAAGGTGACTGCAGCGGCAGACGAAGCTGTCCGAAGTAATTGATAAATCGAGTGAAGATCGGAAGTTCCTTTTTCGGGAGACTGATCATAATTCTGATTTCCGATTGTAAATCCCATAGGGACTGCCAAAAATTCAGCTTGTTCAAGAAAATCCTGCGAAAGGCCGCAGGCGGCTTCTGTGATAATTTGATAAGATGAGTTCATATTCATTCGGCCTTTTTATTCTTTGGTAGTTGCGAGGAAGAACAATGCAACGAATCCGGCGCCGGTGTGACAGCCAATCACAGGTCCCAGGTTGTTGATGATAACGCGGGAAGTGCCAAAGGTTGATTTTACTTTCTCCGCAACATATTCTGCGTCTTTTAAAGAGTCGCCGTGCCCCACAAAGACAATTTGGTCTTTTGGGTTTACTGCAGTCTGCTGCATATGACGAATCAACGCATCCAAACTTTGCCGGCGGCCGCGAACTTTTTCCTTAACGGTAAGATGACCGTTCGTGTCTACATTCATGACTGGCTTTATCGAAAGCATGGTGCCAACCAGAGCGGAAGTTGCGCTGATTCGGCCGCCGCGCTTTAGATGGTTTAGATCATCTACAGTAAACCAGTGTGCTAAGTGATCGCGGTTTGCGAGGACCCAGTCGCGCACTTCTTCTAGGCTTTTTCCTTTTTTCATTTCGAGCCCGGCGAGATAGACTAAAAGTCCTTCTCCTACACAGGCAGCTTTTGTATCAACGACTTCAACTTTGCGGTCGGGATATTCTTCGGAAAGATCCTGTGCAACGATTCTGGCAGTGTTGTAGGTGCCGGAAAGTCCACTGGAAAAGCAGAGATAAAGAATATCTTTTCCCTCTTTGAGATAAGAGGTAAAAA
>DHOF01000111.1:0-3785 GCA_002411615.1 Ruminococcaceae bacterium UBA5397 | reverse complement strand
TAAAAATCATGCGGGCTTTGTTCCCGATAATCAGGATAATTGTGATAGGTTTTTCCATCCATTGTATATTCCATTGGAATAACGTAAACACCGATTTCTTCGATCAGATCCACATTCATATCTGAAGTGGAATCGGTGATTAATTGGTAATTCATCAAAACTCCTCCTGTCAAAGATCCGAAATGGATTTTTCTCTCATTTTATTATATCGAATTATAAAAAATTCTGCAAGGGATTCCTTGGAAAAGTACAAAAAGTAAAAAAGAAAAAGCTTCTTTTCGAAAAAATCCAAAAAGAAGCTTTTTGTTTTTAAAATAGCCCGCCTGGCCGTAGGTGTGCTGAAACGACCTGCCTACTAATGACAGGTGGGTGCCCGCCCAGCAGCCTCTAGCTCCCTTCCTCCGGCCGAAGCCGGGAGGTCTGCACTCAACTGTTGGAGCTGGACTCCCGATTAAAAATTGTAGGGTCATTTAATGCACAAGGTTCGCGCACCAGGCAGGGAGATTTTTATTCTTCTGTATGGTCCTCTTCGTCCTCATCGTCATCGTCGTAAAGTTCAGCAAAATGAGCTTCAAACTGAGAAGCAAGCCGATCAAGCAACGCTTGATCTTCTATTTCAGCTAGTTCTTCTTCGCCGTTGTTGTCGATAGACTGGAAGATATAATAGGTCCCTTCTGCGTCTAATTTCTGCTGTGGATCTTCAAAGGTGGGCAACAGTGCATAAAAGGTTCCATCATCATTGTCAATAACGTCCAGTACCTCAAACTCATGCTCTTTGCCTTCATCATCTACTAAGGTCAGCAGATCGGGGCCGTACTCATCATTCATTTGTAAATCCTCCGCAGCGGAAAAATTCAGCGCTGCTTTTTCTCAAAATAATTATTTGATCCTTGTTTATTGTACACAGCCAAAATGGAGAAGTCAAGACGAAAAGTGTTCTTTCCAGAAAAAAGCAATACGAATCTAAACTTTTACGGAAATGGACAAATTTATATAAAAATTTTTTAAAATTTTAAAAAATAGTATTGACATTACACACTTTATTACATATAATGAAATCAGAAAAAGAGATAAAGTTCAGGATAGAATCCAGCGGAATCCAAGAATAGTGGATCTACAAAAATGGGTTCATCAAGACGAAACCGCATAGAAAGAATCATCCTGGATTCCTCTTTTTAAGAATTCGGCGATCTGCCGAAAATTGATTTTAGATTTAGAAAGGGGTGAGCCCAATGGGCACAGAGCCAATCGGACAGTCTCAGGCAGGAAAGTCTGTTGGGCCAACCTGCTTAAGATAATCCAGTTTGTGAGAAAGCTTCTATTTTAACTTGCTTTCAAACTTAACGACAGAAATCGAGCGAGACCGTAGAAACCGGAAAGCGCGAAAAGTAGGCGTTAAGTTTCTATTTTAAGAAGTCTTTCTACAAATCAGGGGGAGAAAAAGTTCAGTTTTACTTTCCATTATTTTATGACAGAAAGGAATGAGTCCGAAAGCAAGGTTATTGACGGCTCGAAATCCAACGTCAAGAAAGGAAAAGAAAAACGAGATACTTGATCCTTTTTCGTTCAATGTGATCTAACGCTTGTCCATTCATAGTTTTTGCCTTTCTGATAAAAGGCGGTTTTTAAAACCAACATAAGAAGAATTCGAGACTTGCGGGTAGTTGAAAACACAAAAGTTGAACACCAATAAAATTTGGAGATCGTCCAATGTATCGTTTGTTTTGAGTTTGATTAGTTCCGAAATAAATTCATAAGACTTTGTGTCGGTGCCGTGAAAGTATTTTTTACGGCATCGACTTTTTTATGCGCGCATTTTTTGTCGAAAGTTTCTAATCGTCAATTTGTGAATTTTTTTAGAAAAACCGTTTTATGGTTGATTTTGGACTTTTTTTGGATATGATAGAAGTTATATAGATTTGTTTATTTATCAAAAATAAAGATTTTTAGTGGAGGAAATTAAAATGCTTTATGATGTCTTGGTACTAGGAGGAGGCCCTGCTGGTTATACAGCTGCACTTTATTGTGCACGTGCGGCTTTAAAAACGGCCGTTGTCGAACGCTTTTCAGCAGGCGGACAGATTGCAACAACGAAGCAGGTTGATAATTATCCAGGGTTTCCAGAGGGAATTGGTGGACTTGATTTGGCAGTCAATATGCAGCAGCAGGCGGAGCGTTTCGGAGCAGAAACGCTTTTGGAAGAAGTGACGCAGGTTTCTTTAAACGGATCGGTTAAAAAATTGACAACCGCTAGTGGAAAGACACTGGAATCAAAAGCTGTGATTTTGGCAACGGGGGCTTCTCCGCGTTCTCTTGGGCTGCCGAATGAGAACTCTTTGCTTGGAAAGGGCGTTTCGTATTGTGCGACCTGTGACGGAATGTTCTATCGAGGAAAAGAAGTCGTAGTGGTCGGAGGCGGAGATACGGCTGCCGCAGATACTTTGTTTTTGACTAAAATCTGCAAAAAAGTGACAATGATTCATCGGCGTGATACTCTACGTGCTGGGAAATTTTATTGGGAATCTTTAAAGAAAGCAGATAATTTAGAATTTTGCTGGAACAGTACCGTGGAAAAAATAGAAGGAAACCCGGTGAGCGGTGTTGTAGTAAAAAATAAAAATACCGGAGAAGAAAGGCAAATCCCATGCAGCGGCGTGTTTATCGCGGTAGGAAATCTGCCGAATACCGGCCTTTTTGAAAATGAGTGTGAATTGACCGATGGAAAATACCTTTCTGCAGGAGAGGATACAAAAACGAATTTGCCTGGTATCTTTGCAGCAGGAGATTTGCGCAAAAAACCGCTGCGTCAAGTGGTCACGGCTGTTTCGGATGGCGCGGTTGCTGCACACATGGCGGAAGAATATCTTACTCAGACGCAGGAACTCTGAAAATTCCGAAAACTACCTTGCGGGAAAAGCTGGAATCTGTTACAATTAACAACGATTCAGAGTTTATATTGATTAAAAATATGGGAGGCTTTTCTCAATGGATGTGAAGCAGGAAGCCATGCGCATGCATGAAGAATGGCGCGGAAAGATCGAGGTCTGTTCCCGCGTAGAAGTGAAAGACAGCAAAGCATTATCCCTTGCCTATACGCCGGGAGTAGCGGAGCCTTGTCTTGCCATTCAAAAAGATCCGGAAAAAAGTTTTTCTCTTACAAGACGGTGGAATATGGTCGCCGTCATTACAGATGGTTCCGCAATTTTAGGCCTTGGAAATATTGGGCCAGAAGCCGGTATGCCTGTTATGGAGGGCAAATGTGTCCTTTTTAAGGAATTTGCAGGAGTAGACGCCTTTCCTTTATGTATTAAAACGCAGGATGTGGACGAGCTGGTTCGTACGATTTATTTGCTTTCCGGCTCCTTTGGGGGAATCAACCTGGAGGATATTTCTGCGCCCCGCTGCTTTGAAGTGGAACGCCGGCTGAAAGAATTGTGTGACATCCCTGTTTTTCATGATGATCAGCACGGGACTGCTATTATTGTGGGAGCGGCTGTCCTCAATGCACTCAAAGTGGTGCATAAGGATATTTCAAAAATTCGCTGCGTTATCAACGGGGCCGGCAGCGCGGGAATTGCGATTGCAAAGCATCTGATGAGACTTGGCCTAAGAGATTTAATTCTCTGCGATCAATTTGGAATCCTTTGTGAGGATATGGAAAATTTGAATCCGGCACATCAGGAAATGAGTCAGGTGACGAATCAGGAGCATCTGCATGGAGAATTAAAAGATGCTTTAAAAGGTGCCGACCTCTTTGTCGGCGTTTCCGCGCCTGGCGTTTTAAA
>DHOF01000062.1:12134-16078 GCA_002411615.1 Ruminococcaceae bacterium UBA5397 | reverse complement strand
GCTTCCATTGCGAAACTTGCCGTAACGCCGCCGGTAGTTGGGTCGGTCAAAACGACAATATAAAGAAGTCCTGCATCGCTGTGCAGCTTTACGGCGCCGCTGGTTTTGGCCATCTGCATTAAAGAGAGAATCCCTTCCTGCATGCGCGCGCCGCCGGAAACCGTCCAGCCTACGACAGGCAGATGATTTTCGGTAGCATATTCAAAAAGACGTGTGATTTTTTCTCCGACGACAGTTCCCATAGAACCCATCATAAAATTAGGTTCCATGACGAAGATTGCACATGGTTCCTGATAAACCTGTGCGGTTCCGCAGACAACGCCTTCCCGCTCGTGAGTGGAAAGAAAGGAATGAGAAAGTTTTTTATTATAGTCCGGAAAATCCAAAATGTTTTTACTGCGCAGTTTTCCAAAAAGTTCAGAGAAAGAACCTTCATCAGTCATCATGGCGATGCGCTCACGAGCGCTCATATGCAAAAGATGCCCACATTTCGGACAGGTAAAAAATGATTTTTCCAGATCGTGTGAAAATAAGATTTTTTTACATTTAGGGCAGCTAATACACAATCTGCCAGGAATATTTGGATGAGAGGCATTTTCGCCTCCTTGTTCCAGTGCGTTTTTTGGCTTTTGGAATAATTCTTTATTCAGCACTCTTTCACCTTCTCCTTATTTCTCTTTCATTAAAAGATCCATAAAATCGGTACGGTAGGTACCGTTTCGAAAAGTAGGATCATCCAGAATTTGTAATTGCAGTCCAACATTATGATGGATTCCATCGATAATCAGCTCGCATAAAGCAGTGCGCATTTTACGAATCGCTTCTTCCCGAGAAGAAGAGGCCACAATCAGTTTACCGATCATGCTGTCATAAAACGGGGGGACCGTATATCCCTGATAAAGGGCAGTATCAAAGCGTACACAAGGGCCGCCGGGAATGTGAAGTAAGCGAATGGTACCACAGCTTGGCAGAAATCCACGAGATGGGTCTTCCGCATTGATGCGGCATTCCAGAGCGTGACCGGAAGGAATAATCTCTTTTTGCGTAAAATTGAGTGGAATTCCGGCAGCAATTCGAATCTGCCATTTCACAAGATCAAGTCCCGTAACAAGTTCCGTAACCGGGTGTTCTACCTGCAGTCGGGTATTCATCTCCATAAAGTAGAACTTTTCATCATAATAGAGAAACTCGACCGTTCCGGCACCCACATAACCGCAGGCTTTGGCGGCTTTGAGAGCTGCTTCCTGCATCTTCTTGCGAATCAATTCAGAAATTGCCGGGCTGGGGCTTTCTTCTAAAAGCTTTTGATGATGGCGCTGAACGGTACATTCCCGTTCACCAAGCGTTACACAATTTCCATCTTTATCGCAAAGCAGCTGCATTTCAATATGCTTTGCAGGGTAAAGATATTTTTCAAGATAAACGCCGCCGTCTCCAAAAGAGGCCTGCGCCTCTGCCGAAGCAGTACGCCAAGCGTTTTCGAAATCCTCTTCGCGCTCTACCAGGCGGATCCCGCGTCCGCCGCCGCCGGAGCGGGCTTTTACCAGAAGCGGAAATCCAATTTGATGCGCGGCGGCAAAAGCTGCTTTTAAGGTATCTACTACTTCACTGCCGGGAATCACAGGAACGCCTGCCTCCTGCATCATTCGGCGCGCCGCATCTTTATCGCCCATTTCAGAGATCACTTCGGCAGGCGGCCCGATAAAGGTAATTCCGCAGGTTCTGCAGAGATCGGCGAATTCGGCGTTTTCACTCAGAAGGCCATAGCCTGGATGAATCGCTTCGGCACCAGTCACGCTGGCAGCGGTCAAAATCGCCGTCATATTGAGATAGCTTTCGCTTACGGGAGCCGACCCGATACAGATGGCTTCGTCGGCGAGAGAAACATGCAGTGCGTCTCGATCGGCTTCGGAGTATACTGCTACGGTCGAGATTCCCATCTCGCGGCAGGCGCGAAGAATCCGAACAGCAATTTCTCCACGGTTTGCAATTAGAATTTTAGAGAACACAAGAGCACCTCATTTCTCGGAGACCGCAAAAGAAAATTCGCCGGAAACCACCATTTTATCATTTACATATCCTTTTCCGGAAGCAAAATAAAACGGAGGATGGGATTTTGTGATTTCGCATTTAAGAACCAGTGTGTCACCGGGACGCACCTGCCCGTGAAACCGCACTTTGTTCATGCCGGCATAAAGGGGTGTCTTTCCTTTTAACTGCTCTTTTAGCGGCAGACAGCAAGTTTGAGCGAGCATCTCACACTGAATGACACCGGGAACGATTGGATATCCCGGAAAATGGCCTTTTAAAAACCATTCATCTCCGCGAATGGTATAATGCCCTTCTGCACTGTTTTCGCCGGTTTGATCCGCTTCGTCCAAAAGCAGCATTGGCTCCCTGTGGGGGAGAATCGTTTTTAATTCTTCTTTCGTCATAAAAATCCCTCTTTTCCTAAGAATAAACAAAGACGGCGAACGGGTTCGTCGTCTGAAAAAATTTTAGCCAATATAGAAAAGTGTTTGACCGTATTCAACGACTTGACCGTTTCGGACGCAAATTTCGAGAATTTTTCCATCCTTTTCGGCAGAAATCTCGTTAAAGAGCTTCATGGCTTCAATGACACAGAGAGTGTCGCCCTTTTTGACGAAATCGCCTACGCTTACAAACGGTTTTGCATCGGGGGAGGGGGCGTTATAAAAAACGCCGACCATGGGAGCTTTTAATGGGGTTCCTTCTGGGGTAGGAGAAATTTTCAAAGCGGATTTTTCTGCTTTTTCCTGCGGCTGCGCCGAGATCGGTGCTTTTTCAGAAAAAGCACGTTCCAGCCGCAGGTGTGTGCCGTTTTCTTTCAGATCGAGGACCGAAAGACCGGTTTCCTGCATCAGACGTGAGAGCGAACGAATTTCTTCCAGTTTCATTCAGAGTTAGTCCTCCTTTTCTTTATGAAAAGCCAGACAGGCATTATGTCCGCCAAAGCCGAGGTTAGTGCTGATTGCCCATTCGGGATCTTTTTTAAGTGCCTCATTCGGAGTATAGAAAAGATCGCATTCGGGATCGGGCTCTTGATAATGAATGGTCGGAGGAATGATTCCGGTTTCAAGGGCTTTTACGCAGGCGATTGCTTCTGCTGCGCCGGTTGCACCCAGCATATGGCCATGCATGCTCTTAGTAGAGCTGATCCATGCACTTCTTGCCCAGGATTCACCCAGCGCTTTTTTAAATGCCAGTGTTTCTGTTTTGTCGTTGAGGGCGGTGCTGGTGCCGTGAGCGTTAATATAAAGCGGCGTGTCCTTTGCAATTTTTGCTTCGGCAACCGCCAGACGAATCGCTTCGGCGGGACTTTCTGCGGAGGCTTCCGGTGCTGTCATGTGATAGGCATCGTTTGTATTTCCATAGCCGCAGATTTCTGCATAGATATGTGCACCGCGCTTTTTGGCGTGATCATAGTTTTCCAAAATCAGAATAGCTCCGCCTTCTCCCATAACAAAGCCGCTGCGGCGTTTGTCAAATGGAATAGAGGCGCAGTTCGGATCGGTACCGGTGTGAAGCGCCATGCAGTTTGCAAAACCGGCCGTGGCAAGTTCATTGATGGTCGCTTCACTGCCGCCCGCGATCATCGCGTCTGCATAGCCGTTCTGAATTGCACGATAAGCTTCGCCGATCGCGTTTGCACTTGTTGCACAGGCTGTCGTAATGCACATACTGGGGCCTTTTGCAGAAAATCGAATGGCAATGGTACCCGCAGCCATATTGGAGATCAGCATCGGAATAAAGAAAGGCGAAACGTGACGTGGCCCTTTTTCTTTGCATTTTATGCATTCTTTCATAAAGGTTTCCATTCCGCCGATTCCACTGCCGACATAAACGCCGAGACGATTATCCGGAACAGTTCCGAGAAGTTTGCTGTCTTCCATCGCCTCAGAGGCGGCGGCTACAGCGTACTG
>DHOF01000062.1:2113-11898 GCA_002411615.1 Ruminococcaceae bacterium UBA5397 | reverse complement strand
CTTTTACTTCGGCCGCAAGGGTTACTTTGCTGTCTTTGGTATCAAAGTGAGTGATGGGAGCAATTCCGCAGACGCCGTGGACCAGATGGTCCCAAAAAGTAGAGGCGTCATTTCCAATCGGCGTAATCGCTCCGATTCCAGTTATGGCAACTCGATTCATCAAAACAGCTCCTTTCTCTGTTAGAAATTACATGCACATTCCGCCGTCTACCCGAAGTACGACTCCTGTAATATAAGAGGCGTTGGGGCCTGCCAGAAAAACTGCCGCATCGGCGATATCTTCCGGCTGAGCCATTCTCTTGAGCGGAATCGAGGAGAGGGTCTCTTCCCGCACTTTTTCGGGGAGAGAAGCGGTCATATCGGTTTCAACGAAACCCGGAGCAATCGCATTGCAAGTGATATTTCGACTGCCGAGTTCTTTTGCCACCGATTTCGTTAAGCCGATCAATCCGGCCTTTGCGGCGGAATAATTGGTTTGTCCGCCGTTTCCGGAAAGACCGACTACAGATGAAATATTAATAATCCGGCCTTCGCGTGCGCGCAGAAACGTGCCGTAGAAGCCTTCAATCATATGAAAAGCACCTTTTAGGTTGGTATTGAGAACAGCGTCTAAATCTTCCTCTTTCATGCGGCGCAACAGTCCATCCCGGGTAATCCCCGCGTTATTTACGAGAATTTGTACAGAAGTGAAGTCATTTAAAATCTCTTTGCAGGTAACGCTTGTGGCGTCTGCATCGGTAACATCACATTGATAAGCTTTTGCTTTAATGCCAAATGCCAAAAGCTCAGAGATCGTCTTTTGTGCGGCCTCTTTGTTTCCGGCATAAAGAATTGCAATGTTGGCGCCTTCAGAAGCCATTTTCAAAGCGATTGCACGGCCGATTCCACGGGAACCGCCGGTAATCACGGCTGTTTTTCCGGAGAGTGTTTTCATTTTTTGCCCTCCTTTAGTGCTTCTAACGTAGATTGAAGAGTTTCGGAGTCTTCTACCCGGAAAATCTGTGCCTGAGGCAATGTCTTTTTGACAAGGCCGGAAAGTGTTTTTCCAGGGCCGCATTCGATAAAAGTATGAATGCCGTTTTCTGCCATATGCTCAATGGTTTTCTGCCATAAAACCGGGGAACAGATTTGAAGGGAAAGAAGCCGGATGATTTCATTTTTATCGGCAGGATAAGGCTGTGCTGTGTAATTTGCATAGAGCGAAAGCTCTGGAGAATGCAGATCTACTTTTTGAAGATAATCGCCGAATGACTGTGCAGCACTTTTCATCAGAGGAGAATGGAATCCGCCGCTGACTTTGATTGGAACTGCGCGCCCGCCTGCTTCTTTTACTGCTTCACACAGTGGCTCAATTTCCGTAAGCTTTGCGGAGACGGCAATTTGTCCCGGGCAGTTATAATTGACCGGCCATGCAGCCTCAAATTTTTCACAGATTCCCTCCACTTCTTCTTCTGAAAGACGAAGGACAGCTGCCATCGAGCCTGGATTTTCCTCTGCTGATTTTTCCATCAGTTCTCCGCGGCGGCAGACGGCGCGAAAGCCATCTTCCGGAGAAACTACTTTGCAAAAAGTCATCGCTGCAACTTCTCCGAGAGAAAAACCAGCGGCACAGCTGGGGGTAATACCGGCTTCTTTTAGAGCCATCGCCGCCGCATAATCCACACACCAAACGCAGGGCTGAGTATTGCGGGTGATGGTAAGCTCTTCTTTTGTACCGGAAAAGCATTGCTTTTTTGTGCCGGGACGGATTTTATCAGCCATCTCAAAGACTGCTTCTGCAGCGGGACTTACGTTACAGAGGGACTGTCCCATTCCAGTATATTGGGTCCCTTGACCGCTGAACAGAAATGCTATCTGATCCATTTGGAAGCCCCTTTCAGTGCAGTTTCTGCGCCGGAAAACAGATCTTCAATGATTTCGGCACAGGTTTGTTCTTTTTTAACCATGGAGGCAACCTGCCCGGCAAGAAAGCATCCATGTTCCAGATCACCTTCCCGTGCAGCTTTTCGCAATGCACCGGTTCCCAATGCCTGCAGGGACTCTTCCGAAATCGAAAGATTGGCTTCCTGTTTAGCAAATTCTCTGGAAAAAGGACTTTTTAAAGCTCGTACGGCATCGCCTGTTCGGCGGCCGGTCACGATTGTGTCGGTATCTTTTGATTTTAAGATTCGTTCTTTATAAATTTCAGAAATGGTGCATTCCTTTGCAACTAAAAAGCGGGTGCCGACTTGGATTCCCTGTGCGCCCAGCATAAAGGCCGCGGCTGCCTGCCTTCCATCGGCAATTCCGCCGGCGGCAAGAACGGGAACATCTACAGCATCTACGATCTGCGGTACCATCGCCATGGTGGTAAGTTCTCCAATATGGCCGCCGCTTTCGCAGCCCTCTGCCACTACGGCACAGGCTCCATTGCGGACGGCTCGTTTTGCAAAATTCACAGAGGCGACGACCGGGACCACTTTAATGCCCGCTTTTAGCCAGGCCGGCATGTATTTTCCGGGAACGCCGGCACCGGTAGTAACGATGGGGACTTTTTCTTCAATGACGGTTTGTGCAGCCTCTTCGACAAAGGGGCTCATCAGCATAACATTAACGCCGAAAGGCTTATCGGTGAGTTCCCGGCATTTGCGAATTTCAGCGCGGAGCTGTTCTCCGTTGGAGTTCATTCCGGCAATCAGGCCCAAACCGCCTGCATTGCTGACTCCTGCTGCGAGAGAAGCATCAGCAACCCATGCCATGCCTCCCTGGAAGATGGGATATTTGATTCCGAATAAATCACAAATTGGTGAATGAATCATTTTGAAACCTCCGAATCAAAAAAATTATTAGGATCGATCGTCCAACGCAGAATTGCGCTGCCGGTAGTCAGACCGCCGCCGAAAACGACAAGGCCTAAAAGATCACCGGGTTTAAAAGTGCCTTTTCGGCAAAACTCATCCATCAGAATTGGAACTGCGGCGGCGGAAGTATTGCCCCAGTTCTGAATGTTGATACAATATTTTTCAGTTGGAATCGGCAGACGGTGCTGTGCCCCTTCAATAATCCGCAGATTTGCCTGATGCGGAAGTACCCAGTCGAGGTCTTCTAAATCAATGCCGGCTTCTTGGGCGGCAAGCTTTAATTGACGGCACAGATTGCTCACTGCAAAGCGGTAGGTGTTTTGCCCGGACATATGCAGATATTGTTCGGCAGGATGATCCATTTTTAAAAATGGACTTTGACCGTCGGTATTATCGATTCGGAGCGTCAGAGGATCTCCTTTTGCAGTGAGGTGAATCGATAATAGAGCATCCCCTTGTCCAAGAACGGCTGCGCCTGCACCGTCTCCGAAGAGCGGGCAGGTGGTGCGGTCCTGATAGTTTAATAGACGGCTCATTGTTTCGGCGGCAACAACCAGTACCTTTTTGGCACGATTGCGGCAAAACCAGCCGTCTGCCGTATCCAGCGCATAAAGGAAACCGGAACAGGCTGCATTGAGGTCAAACGCAGGACAAGAGGCCCCCAGAGCGTTCTGCAGAATGCAGGCGGCAGAGGGGGTGATGCAGTCGCCACGAATGGTGGCAACTAAAATTAAATCTAATTCTTTTGGTTGTACTTTGGCCATTTTGAGCGCTTTTTGAGCCGCTTCCAAGGCGAGGTCCTGGAGCGTTTCTGTGGTACAGACGTATCGTGATTCAATTCCAGTGCGGGTTTTGATCCATTCATCAGAAGTGTCGACCAGTTGGGCGATATCGTCGTTTGTTTTCCGGCAGGCCGGGTGGGCGCTTCCGGTTCCCAGTATTTCAAAACTCATCTGCTACAAAACACATCCGTTTCTAACTAAATAATTAAAATATTTTAATAAAAAATTTTATTTGTATTATGCAACAAATTTCTGTATTTGTCAAGTGACCAATTCCCATAAAAAGGAAATTGCAAGGGAATAAAAATGGGAAAAGGCCTTGTATGATTGAACAAAATATCCATATTTTAATGAATAGCGGCTCCAAAAAAGCGCATGGCATTTTGATAGCAGATCTTTTCTACTTGAGAGGCAGGCAGCTTTTTGTTAAGTGCTTCTGCAAGGAGAGGCAGCCCCTCATATCCGCCCATTTCGAGCTTGCTTTCGATTCCGTCAAAATCGCTGCCGAGCGCAACTGCGTCGATTCCTGCATGGTCGCAAAGATAGCAGGCACAGCGGACGATGTCCGCAATTTTTGTCAGGTGGTTTTCGGTGCCCGGCAAAAAGCTATCTTCAAAATTGACTCCGCAGATTCCGCCGCAGTTTCCCAAAGTATGTAGCATTTCGTCGGTAAGATTGCGTGGGTGCGGGCAGAGACTGCGTGCGCAGGAATGGCTTGCAAGAAATGGAATGTGCATTTTTTGGCTCAGTTCGGCAACATTATAAAAGCCCCCATCGGAGAGATGAGAAACGTCTACTGCGATTCCTAAATCCATCATTCGCAAGACGGCTTCTTTTCCAAATGGCTTGAGACCAAGGCTCGTTTTTGCTTCCTCGCGGTCGTTGGGATAGCCCAACGAATTTTCATAATTCCAGGTCAGTGTCATCAGCCTGACACCATCCCGATAAAGGGTTTCCAGCTTTTCCAGGCTGCCGGATAAGAGAACCGAATCTTCGATGGTCAGAATTGCAGAAACAAGCCTATTTTTTGTGTTTTGCTGAACATCTTCTATGTCTAGTGCCGGTGCAATTAAATCGCTGCTCTTCTGCAGTTCCTTCTGAAAAAGGCATTTTGCTTTCTCATAGAATTCCCATGGAGAATCTTTAATTCCGTATTTTTGCGCACATCTGTGGGTCGGAATCCAGATTGCAAAGCATTGCGCAATGGCGCCGGCGCTTTGTAGGCGAACAAAATCGACATGACCGTCATTCTGACGAAGAGAAGCTTTTTTTAAAAGTCCGCTCATCGTTAGTGTATCACAGTGAAGATCAAAAAAACGCATAAGAAAGTCTCCCCTTTTTTAAAATTATAACATATGAAAAGTTTTACGAGGACTAATTTTGCAATTTTCGCTGGAATCTTGTATTCCAGAGCCGTTTATGATATACTCGGATATATTTTCGAGATTTACCGAAAAGCGGTATTTAAGCAGGAGGAAATGAAATTATGAATGTTCTAGTGGTGGGATGTGGACGCCTTGGTTCCCAGATCGCTGCAATTATGGATTCTATGGGGCATGACGTGGCAGTTGTGGATGAGCATCCGGAACTTTTTTATCGGTTGCCGACTGATTTTAGCGGGATGACCGTAACGGGGATGCCGATGGACTTGAAGGTCCTGAAGAGTGCCGGAGTGGAAAACTGCGATATGGCGGCAGTAGTTACTCCGGATGATAATTTAAATATTACGGTGACACAGATTATTCAGCAGTTTTTTAAAGTGGAAAATGTTGTTACCAGAATCAGCGATCCAGCCCGAGAAGAGGTATTTACAGCATTTGGTCTGCAAACGGTTTGCCCAACCAATCTTGCCGGCGATATGATCGTGCAGGCGCTTCTCAATCCAAATCAGAGTAAACAGATGGCTTTTGGCACTGCCAATGCAGCGTTCCATACTTATCCGGTAGAAAGCTTTATGATTGAAAAGCGACTTGGCAGTATCGGTGTGAATGAAAAAGAAGTTCCATTTGCTCTGCTGCAAAAGGATGGGACGATGATTTTGGTCGGAAAGGATCCGGACTATCTGATTCAGCGGGAAGACCGTATGATTTGGACACAGGTCATTGATTGATCGGAGGGGAATCTTGTGAATATTGTAATTATGGGTGGCGGCAAACTTGGCCGTCAGCTGGCACTTAATATGCTGGAACGGAAAAATACAGTACAGATTATCGAAAAGGATCGTCTGCGGAGTCTGCGCCTTGCAAATGAGCTCGATTTAGAGGTCATCTCCGGAAACGGAACGGAACTGAAGATTTTGGAGGAAGCGCGAACTTCTGAAGCGGATTGCTTTTTGGCAGTCAGCGGCAGTGACCAAGATAATTTGGTGGCCTGTCAGCTGGCAAAGCAGACTTTCGGCGTAAAAAAGGTGATTGCTCGAGCCAATGATCCGCGAAATTTAACAGCGCTGCGGGTTTTGGGAATCGATATTGTTGTGAGCAGTACCGAAATTATTACCAATATGATTGAGCAGGAAGTAAACGTCAGTGAGATGCACCTTCTGACGACTCTGAACCGCGGCCGTGCTGCTATTGTAGCAATGACGCTGACCGACCATTCGACCATAAACGGAACCAAGCTGCGGGATGTGCAGCTGCCGAAAGGTTCGCTGATTGTTTCTGTTCTGCGGGACGGACAAATGATTATTCCAAACGGCGATTTAGTCTTTTCTTCAGGAGATGAAATTGTGGCGGTCTGTGAAGGAAAGTCACAGAAAGACCTGAATCGAATTTTATCCAGATAAAGAAATCAAACATTTAAAAAGGATAGACACAATGATTTGTGTTTATCCTTTTTTCTAATTAAAATTCAATCCCTGCGCGTGCCGCTGCACCATGGTCAAAGGGATGTTTTTCTTTTTTCATTTGGGTTACATAATCGCACAAGTCCTCAATCTCCGGGTCTGGTTCATGCCCGGTTAAAACGAGCTCCCGATTTTGCGGAAAATGATGGAGTAGAAGGAGCAGATCGGCGCGGGGAAGAAATCCGATTTTTACAGCATCCGTAACTTCATCTAAAATTAATACATCATAAGGCGTTTTTTGAGCAAAATAAAAAGCATTCTGCCAAAAAAGAGTTGCCTCTTCCTTTTCACGTTGATTCATCTGATTTGTAAACTTAAGATGTTCTGGGTTTGGCAGGACCTCAAATCCGGGAAGCGACTGCAGAATCTGACGTTCGGCGGAGCGGTTGTCTTTTAAAAACTGCAGCAGGGTTACTTTTTTCCCAGCACCGCATGCGCGAATGCCAAGTCCTAAAGCGGCAGAAGTTTTTCCTTTTCCATATCCATAATAATAATGAATCATTCTTTTTTAAGCCCCTTTTTGTTGCATTCATTTTAGTGTATACCGGTTTTTAAAAAAACAAAAGGGAAAAATTAATTTTTTTCGGGAAGAATCATAAAATAATTAGAGGCTTATCACCTGATTTTCACATAGACTCGTTATTCTAAAGCCATAAATTAAAAACGAAAGGGTGTATTTCTCATGTATGATCCCAACGATGAGAAAAATTTTCAGGGAAATCATTCCGATATGAATAATTCTTCGATCAATTCTTACGGGGGAAAGGACAGCGAGACTTCTTGGGAAGACGGCTGCTATCATTCCGGCTCACAGCACAATGACACATGGCAGCCAGATCCTTATTCTAGTTCTGCTTCCGGCTATCAAAATCCGGCTGGCCAAAATGAGAATTCGAGGGGGCAATGGTATCAGAATACATGGCAAGCTCCAAATACACAGCCTCCGGTGAAAAATGTTCGAGAGAAAAAGAATCGTTTCGGAAAAAAAGGAACCGGAAAACGAATTCTTGCTTGTGTGCTGATTTGTTTTTTGGTTTCAGCCGCAACGCTTGGCGGATTTATCGCATTGGTGAATAATAATGTCATTAAATTCGGAAACTCCGGCAACAGCGGAAGCGTTTTTACGGTAAATAAGCTGATCGGTGATACAGCGAGCGGTACGACCAATACTTCTTCTACCGGAACAACACAGCTTTTAACAAAGCAGCAGGCAGCGGCAAAAGTAACTCCTGCGGTAGTCTGTATTGAAAACTATCAGAATACCACCTCGAATTTCTCAGGCTACAGTAAAAATCAGCAGGGCGGAAGTACTGCTGGAAATACAGCAAGCAGCAGCGATGGTGATGTAGAAGGAACTCCTTCCAGTGAAGGTTCCGGCATCATTGCAACATCAGATGGATATATCATCACCAATGCACATGTCGTGGAAAGCGCTACCGGATTAAAAGTGATTTTGTCAGATGGTTCTACCTATCAGGCAAAATTGGTTGGAAGCGATAGTGTCACAGATCTTGCACTTTTAAAAATTGATGCGACCGGCCTTACAGCCGCAGAATTTGGCTCCAGCTCTGATCTTCAGGTAGGAGACGATGTTTTGGCAATCGGGAACCCGGGCGGTACTGCACTAAACTCTACGGTTACTTTTGGCAACGTTTCCGCTTTGGAGCGGCAGATCACCACTTCCAGCGGCTATACGATGAAATTTATCCAGACTGATGCGGCTATCAATCCCGGCAATTCCGGGGGAGCACTCGTCAACCTCTATGGGCAGGTAATTGGAATTAATTCCAACAAATATACCGAAGTAGGCAATACTACATCGGAAGGTTTGGGATTTGCAATCCCGATCGATACGGCTCAGCCTGTTATCAACGATCTGAAACAGTATGGATATGTAAAAGACCGTGCGATGCTGGGCGTTACCGGAACGATGGTCGATTCTATGACCGCTCGTTTCTATAATTTGCAGGTTGGCTATATGATCGAGTCGGTTAGTAATGATTCCTTAAAGCAGGCAGGGCTCCAAAAGGGAGATATCATTACAAAAATTGATGATACGAATGTTACCTCTTCCGGAACGATTACAAACGTTGTGGTGAGCAAAAAACCAGGCGATACCGTAACCCTCGAAGTTTACCATGCTTCTTCTCATCAGACTTCAACGGTAACAGCTACCCTTATTCAGGTTCAGGATGCTGGTTAAAAATCTGAATCAGATAATTCAAAAAGGTTCAGCGAAAGCTGAGCCTTTTTTGCGCGTTAAAAATATTTTTTAAAAAGTGTTGACTCTCACGTTACGTGATAGTATAAACTAAAAATTGTTGAAAGAGAGGCAGAAAAAATGAGATTAACGGTTCATGATCTTGCAAAGAAAACAGGAATCAGTGTGCGTGCGCTGCATTATTACGATGAAATCCATTTACTTCGTCCGGAAGAAGTAAGCGATTCGGGCTATCGCTTTTATGGCGAACAGCAGATCAAGCGGCTTTCGCAGATCTTATTTTTCAGAGAACTGGAGTTTCCGCTGAGAGAGATTCAAAAAATTCTGGATAGCCCCGATTTCGACGAAAGAAAAGCGCTGCTTTCTCATCGACATCTTTTGATGCTGAAAAAAGAGCGCTATGAGAGGTTGATTAAATCAGTCGATCAAATTTTGAAAGGAGATTCTAAGATGGATTTTAAAGCATTTGATAAAACAGAATACCAAAATGCGCAGAAGGCGTATCAGGAAGAAGCCCAAAAGAGATGGGGAACCTCTAAAGAATGGAAGGAGTATCAGGAAAAAATGAAGGCGAAGCCGAAGAAATCGGCAGAGATCATAGAGGAAGGCGAAGCCTTTTGGAAGCGCTTTGCACAGCACCTTTCTGAAAAGCCGGATTCTCCGGCTGTGCAGGAATTGGTCAAAGAGTGGCAAAAATATCTGACCGAGAATTTTTATACCTGCAGCGATGAGATGCTGGGTCATCTGGGAGAGATGTATGTATCCGACGAGCGGTTTACCTCTTACTATGAGCAGTTTGGAAAAGGAATGGCACAGTTCGTTTGTGATGCAATCAGGGCTTACTGCAAAAGTCATTGATTCTTAGCCTAATAGACGGGATTAAAGCAGACACTGGTCTTTTTCATGAATATCTGTTAAAATATAACGGAATAAAAGTGGAAAAGAGGAAGAAACAGCGTGAAGCGAGATTTCCTGCATCAACCGATTTCGATTCATGAAATGTTGCCGGTAGGAGCATTGCTGGCGGTTACCGGTGGATACCTAGATGCTTATACGTATTTAATTCGCGGTGGGGTTTTTGCGAATGCAGAGACCGGAAA
>DHOF01000062.1:0-1856 GCA_002411615.1 Ruminococcaceae bacterium UBA5397 | reverse complement strand
TGGGAGCATATGGTGATTCTTTTAGAAATGTTCCTTTTGTTTCTGACAGGGTTTGTTCCGCAGACGTTCCCTGATGTGCTTGTCAATTTGACGATCGCTTTTGTTTGTGCGCTGCAGGTGGATACTTTCCGCAAAACGGCCGGGATGCCCTATGCCACGACCATGTGTACCGGAAACCTGCGCAGTGGTGCGGAACATTTTTATCGGTTCCTTTTTGAAAAAGACCGATCTGAAGGGCGCGCGGCAGGGAGATATCTATTTATTATTGTAATGTTTGCCCTGGGTGCAGTTCTTGGAGCGGTATTGAGCGAATTGTTAGGAGCGCAATCAATTTGGGTATGCTGTGGAACCCTTTTTGTGATCTTTATCATGATGCTTGTCGGAAAATAAAAAAGAGCGGCTTTTCTTAACGAAAAGCCGCTCTTTTTTATTTTTTGAATGCTTTTTTATTTTTTGCAGGAATTACTTTCCGAATTGTCTGCATGAGGAGTTTTAAATTAATCAGGAACATAAATACGGTCAAAACAGAGCACCAGATTTGCCAGCCGGGAATTGAGAAAATCATAAAAACACTTTCTGCAATTAAAATAAGAGTATCGACGGTTATGCGGAAAACGTTAAAGTTTATGGGAATAAATCGTCTGGTGTCGATTACCCGTGTAATGAACATGATTAAGTAAGAACAGACCGTTGCAAATGCGGCACCATTTGGGCCAAAAGGACCAATCAAAAGAAAATTCAAAATAAGGTTTGCTCCGGCGCCTAAGACCGTTGTTACCATGTTATTAAAGCTCTTTTTTTCTACGATATAGATCGTGCCGAGAAAACTGCAGAGACAGGCATAGGCCGTTCCAATTACGAGAATTGGAAGATAGATCCAACCTTCATGATAATCTTTGCTGGTCATGACACTCATCAGAGGACGGCAGAGCAGAATCAAAACAGCACTTCCGGAAAAAATTAAAGCGCAGAGCGCTTTAAACACTCTGGTAAAAAAGCTGGCGCGTCCTTTTTCTTCAGTAATGGCACTCATTTGCCACGCGTCCATAAAAATGCTGCTCAGCATGGTAATCAAGTTTGGAATTTTATAGGCTGCGGAAAAAGCGCCGTTGACAGCGTCTCCGAGCATATTTGCGACCATGAGTCGGTCGCTGGAGTTTGTAATCCAGAAACAGATTTTGCTGGGAATCAGTGGAATTGTAAATTGGGTCATTTCCCGAAAAATCGGTTTTTGATACCCTTTAAAACGCACAAATTTATGAAGATCGGCAACCCAGAAAAGGAAAATGGAGCTTAAAGCATCCGAGAGAATGATTCCAAGAAGATAGCCGGTTACACCCAGATGGAATGGATAAAGCAGAAGAAGCGTCAGCGTGAGATTGGTAAAAGTAGCAAGAATTCCATCAAAAGCATAAAGCTTCACCATGTTTCGTGCCCGCACAAATTGGCTGCATACACTTCGCAGGGAGCTGGTAAAAACAAAGATGGAAACTAAGATCTCACGTCCCTGCATAAAGCCTAGAAAACTAATCTTGCTCAGGAGCGGAGAGCATAACAATAGGACGACAAATCCACTAAAAACAGAAATTAAACCGGTAGT
This sequence comes from Ruminococcaceae bacterium UBA5397, assembly GCA_002411615.1. Classification (GTDB taxonomy): domain Bacteria; phylum Bacillota; class Clostridia; order Oscillospirales; family Acutalibacteraceae; genus Caproicibacterium. The sequence continues at coordinate 256 of DHOF01000062.1, read as the reverse complement.
AAAGACATCCGGTTTTCGGTAATGTTTATCAAGACCAAAGCGGATAATACCATCGACGATCTGCAAAGAAAAAATGGGAAACAAAAGGTTGCCCATATCTTGCAAAAGGGTAGCGGTACTATAGTCGGATTTGCTTAAAACATTGGTGACGAACGGCAGCATCAAAAAAACGAGAACTTTTGAGCTGAAAGTGCCGACTGCAAAGATCAGGGTGTTTGATAGTAATTTCTTATATTTATTCAACGTTCAGACGCTC
>DHOF01000084.1:1450-20346 GCA_002411615.1 Ruminococcaceae bacterium UBA5397 | reverse complement strand
CAGCAGCAAAGCCGGCTCAAAATCTTTTTTAATGGCAAGCCAGATCAGAACACCGCCGATCACCCACATGATAAATTGCTGTGGAGTAACACTGAGAATTCCTTTGACTAAAAACGAAAAATCTCCCACAAAAATCTACGCTCCTTTTTCTTGCTCTCAAAGGGGAATATAAACAAAAAAGACTTTTCGGAAAATCTGCCCACTGCGATCTTGGACAGCCTCCGAAAAGTCTTGTTACCGAATATCGGCACGCATCGCCAGACCTTTTAAAAGATCGTGATGTTGACAAATGCGTTTTCAACTACTCCCTTTTTGTGACTATTTTTAGTATAGCGATAGCTTTCGGAAATGTCAATTCTTATCTTGTCCCAAATAAAATTTTTTTCTTACTAATAAAACAAAATATTCAATGGTTTTACAAAGATTCTATTGCACAGCTTTGCGCAGCAGATTACAATAAAGGCAGTTTGCTAAAAAAGAGGAGGGACTTTTCTTTGTTTAAGTTGGAACAAGTACGCTATAAAACCATTCTCCAGATTCCGAATTTTACATTTGACCGACAAATCACCTGCATTGTGGGGCCTTCCGGCAGCGGAAAGACTACCCTTTTGCGGCTGCTCAACAAAATGTATCTGCCAACTGCCGGCAACATTTTTTATAACAAGGTATCACTCACCGAAATTGATGCTGTAAAACTACGCCGAAAAGTCGTCATGCTTGGCCAAACTCCAATTCTTTATCCCGGTACGATTGAAGACAACCTTCAAATCGGACGCCGTTTCTCCGAAGACGAAGACGCACCGCACAATCTTCTGCAGGGTGCATTGGAAAAAGTAGGGCTTCCAAAATCGCTCAGTGACTCCTGCAATAAGCTTTCCGGCGGAGAAAAGCAGCGCCTCTGTATGGCGCGCATTCTTTTAATGAATGCTGAAACTTATCTGATGGACGAGCCCTCTGCAGCACTCGATCCTGAGATGGAATATCAAATGACCAAAAATCTGGCAGAATTTGTACGGGAAAAAGGACGTCAGCTCATTTTGATTACCCATTCAAACCAGGTTTCCTCTATGTTCCCAGAAGATATTGTCACGCTGAAAAGCGGAAAAATAAGAGGAGGAGAAAGTATATGAACGCTATTATGGACCTGCCGATCTGGAATCTTGCAATCGCATACGTTTTTGTCCTTCTGCTGCTTGTCCTCTCTAAAGCGCGGGGGATCGGAAGAGAAAAGTTTATCCTCACTGCCACCGTGCGCATGACTGTTCAGCTAACACTGATGGGATTCGTTTTGATGTACGTTTTCGACCATCCAAGCTGGTGGCTAACCAGTCTTATGCTTTTCATTATGTTAGCCTTTGCAATTCGGACTGCCTGCCGCCGAGTCTCCAAAAGCCTGCCAAAATCCTTGCGGCAGTTAATTGGCATCTGCTTAGTTGTTTCGTATGTTGTTACGGCACTTGTTTTTCTGTTGGCGGTATTGCGAGTCACTCCGTGGTTTAACCCACAATACTGTATTCCGATCTCCGGCATGATTATCGGCAACACCATGACGGGGCTCGCACTCGGTGCAAATAAGCTGAGAAGCGGGATTGAAGAAAACCGAGAAATGATTGAAAATTCCCTGATGCTGGGGTCTACCCCAAAAGCTGCAACTCACAAGATCGTCAATGATGCCTTTGACAGTGCCATTCTTCCAAATATGACGAATATGCTTACCATGGGCGTTGTCTCTCTGCCAGGGATGATGACCGGACAAATTCTTTCCGGTACCTTTCCGATGACCGCTATCAAGTACCAAATTGGGATTATGCTGGCAATTTTAGGCTGTACCGCACTTGCCTGCGTTCTGCTCGTCACCATCGGCTATCAGTCATTCTTTACAAAAGATGCCGCTCTCAAAGACATCACTTAAGTCAGTCTTTTAAAAGCGGCGAACTGAATGATATCCTGTTTTAGCCGATCAGATAACACCAAATTGGAATTGTAATCATAGACAACAAAGTAGAAAGCACCACACACCTTGTTGCAAACGGTGCATCACTGTTATAACGCGCCGCAAAGATAGCAGCCGTAGCGCCCGCCGGCATACCGACCATGATGACGCAAACGCCGGCAGCTGCATGTTCCAGTCCGCAGACAGTACTGAGCCCAAACGCGACCAAAGGCAGCAGTACCAGACGCAGAAGGCTGATAAAGAGCGTTGATTTATTAATAATGGTAGAAAATTTTACATCAGCAAGAATGGTCCCTACAATCATCATCGTGATTGCAGAATTGCAGTTTCCGATGCTTTTAATCGTTAAAGTCATAAATGCGGGCAGCTGTATTTTTGTCACCATGATCAGCAGCCCTATGTAAACAGCAACCAGACACGGATGAGTCAGCACATTTCGAATGACTTTTTTACGGTCTGTAGTCTCCCCTGAGACAAAATAAGAAGTGCCGACCGACCAAATCACCATGCGTTGTGGAATTAGAAAAATAGAAGAATAAAGCAATCCGATATTCCCATAAATTCCTTCGGCCACTGGATTCCCTAAAAACGCTCCGTTTGGAACGATCGTGCAGTATTGAAGGACTTTTTTCTGCTGCTCATTAAAGCGGTTAAAAAGGAAATGGTTAAGGATAATCCCGACGAACTGCATCAGTACACTGACAAGAAGGATCCACCAACAAGCCTGTATTTCAGCCGTATCAAAATCCACCAAACAAGATTTAATCGTATTGCATGGAATAATCACATCCATACAAAGATCTGTTAGGCAGCGCACCCCGTTATCATCGATGATTCCTGTTTTCTTAAGGAACAATCCAAGCAGGATCATCAGGAACAACGACCCCTGCAGACTGAATAATTGACCGATATCCACCCACACATCTCCCTTTTTATTCAACAAAATCTTTATGTATTCAAAATATATAACGATATATGATATGGATAAATTCTAGCATAAAAGGAGTATGTGAAGCAATCTTTTCCCTCGGTTTTTTTTAATAAAAATAAAAGAACCGCAAAACCATAATAAAGATGGTTCTGCGGCTCTTTTTATTTCGTCATCTTATCAAACACTTTTAAAAGTTCATCAATTTTAGCTTCGGGGTCACCACTTTCAAAAGCTTCTCTTACACATCCGCGCATATGTGCACGAATAATTTCTTTATTGGCTTTCTGCAAAATTGCCGTCACAGCCAGCAGCTGATTGGAAATATCGATGCAGTAACGATCTTCTTCCACCATCTTCTGTACACCCTGCAGCTGTCCCATTGCGGTCTTTAGAAGGCGATTGATTACCTTTGGATCTGCCTGCATCAGTCAGCCTCTACTTTTCCGGGCTCGTACCCTGCTTCTTTGACGGCTTCCTGCAAAGCCGCATCTGAGACTTCCTCCTTCAGAGTTAAAACAGCATTTTTATTTTCCAGGCTGACCTCTGCTTTTTCTACTCCCGGTACCTTTTCCAGTGCTTCTTTCACATGTGCCTGGCAATGCGCACACATCATACCTTCTACTGCAATTACTTTTTTCATTTCGGGTTGCTCTCCTTCATTTGTTTTTTCAAAATCCTTAGAAACGGATTTTTCTGCTGTTATTTGTTTAATCGGATTGGTCTGTTCTTTTGGATGAAAAAAGCGCAGACGCAATGCATTGCTCACTACACAAACGCTGCTCAGGCTCATGGCTGCCGCTCCAAACATTGGATTCAAAGTCCAGCCGAGAAGCGGATAGAACACACCCGCCGCCAGCGGAATTCCAATTGCATTATAAAAGAACGCCCAAAACAAGTTTATATGAATATTGCGGATTACCGCACGGGAAAGTTCAATCGCGGTAACGGCATCCATCAAATCGCTCTTCATAAGAACCACATCGGCGCTTTCGATTGCAATATCCGTCCCTGCACCGATGGCAATTCCGACGTCGGCACGGGCAAGCGCCGGCGCATCATTGATTCCGTCGCCTACCATGGCGACCTTTCTGCCTTCTTCCTGCAGCTTGCGGATTTCGCGTTCTTTGTCCTGCGGCAAAACCTCCGCCACCGCCTGATCAATCCCAAGGCTCTTCCGTACAGCTTCTGCTGTTTTTCGATGGTCTCCGGTGAGCATGACAACCTTAAGTCCCATTTCCTGCATTGTACGAATTGCTTTAAGACTACTTTCTTTCGGAAGATCGGCTGCCGCGATCAATCCTAACAACTGACCATTTTTCGCAAAATAGAGCGGTGTCTTTCCTTGCTCTGCAAAAGCCTCCGCCTTTGATTTCAGATTTTCACAAGAAACGCCTTCCCCTTCTAAGAAGTCCGACGTTCCTGCAAGACAATCAATTCCATTGAGCCGTGCGCGAAGCCCTCTGCCCGGAACCGCTTCAAATGTTTCCGGCGAAGTCAGTGAAATTTTCTGCTCTTCCGCTTTTCTTAAAATTGCCTGTGCCAGAGGATGTTCACTGCTTTGCTCCAAAGAAGCTGCTAATTTTAGGAATTCCTCTTCCGATAAATTTTGCTTTGAATCCACCAAGAGGTCCGTAATTTCCGGTTTTCCTCTGGTAATTGTTCCCGTTTTATCAAGAACGACGGTATCCACCGAATGTGCATGTTCCAGCGCCTCGGCATTTTTATAGAGAACACCAAGCTGTGCACCTCGTCCGGTTCCCACCATAATTGCAACCGGTGTTGCCAATCCCAATGCGCAGGGGCAGGAAATCACCAATACCGCGATTCCGATTGAAAGAGCAAACTCCGGTGTTTGTCCGGAAAGCAGCCAAAAAGATGCCGCAATTACCGCTATCAAAATTACGATCGGCACAAAGACAGCGCTGATTTGATCCGCTAATTTTGCAATCGGCGCTTTGGAACTGCCCGCTTCCTCTACTAAATGGATAATCTGGCTGAGCGTTGTATCTTCGCCTACACGAGTTGCACGAAAAATGAGTCGTCCGGAACCGTTTACCGAAGCGGCAATCAAAGAATCTCCCGGATGCTTTTCTACTGGAATGCTCTCTCCGGTCAGCGCACTTTGATCCACAGCCGAAGTTCCTTCTGTAACTTCACCATCTACTGGAATTCTTGCTCCGGGCTTAACAATCAGCAGGTCGCTCTCTTTCACCTGCTCCAGCGGAATCGTTCTTTCTTTTCCGTCTTCAAAAAGAACAGCTGTCTGCGGACGCAAGTCCATCAGCTTTTCTACGGCTTCCCCCGTTTTCCCCCGGGAGCGGGTCTCTAGATATTTTCCAACCGTAATTAATGTCAAAATAGTTCCCGCCGATTCAAAATAGAGATCCATATGATAGCGCATTACAAGAGCACTGTCAGAAATCCCCAATCCATATCCCATTCGGCAGATTGCAAAAATGCCATACACCACAGCCGCCGTACTGCCTACTGCAATCAACGTATCCATATTCGGCGCGCGATGCCATAGGGAACGAAATCCCCGCTGATAATAAACCCGATTGAAATACATGATCGGCAATGTGAGCAAAAGCTGCGCCATACCGTAGCTAACTGAATTCTCGTAGCCATTTAAAAAGCCCGGCAGCGGAAGTCCCGCCATATGTCCCATAGAAAGGTAAAACAGCGGAACAAAAAACACAAACGACCACAAAAGCCGGTGCTTCATTTCTTTTAATTCAGAAGCGGAACGTTTTTTGATGGATTCCTGTGGTTTTGCTTTTTTCTCTTCCTCTTTTACGATCGGAGAAGCTCCATATCCACCTTTTTCCACGGCTTTACAAATCGTTTCATCATTGAGTTCCTGCTCTTTATAAGTGACCTCCATTTTGCCGGAAAGAAGGTTCACATTGCATTTTTCTACTCCAGGCAACCGGCTGACTGCTTTTTCCACATGCGCTTGACAAGCAGCACAGGTCATCCCAGTAACGTCAAATGTCTGTTTCATTGATTCCTCCAAATTCTATTATTAATCCAATATATTTATACCCCCCTCCATAGGGGGTGTCTTTATTATATAGCAACTTTTTTAAAAAGCAATCTATTTTTTAATTTAAAAAAGACCTGCCGAAGATTCTTCATTCAGCAGGTCTTCTTTTATTTATAATTCCCGACATTTAAAAATACATCCGCAAAAAGGCGGAAGATCGACCAAAAGGCATTGCCGCATGCCGCGTCGGCAAGAAGATTTCATGGAATTTTTATGGCCATTTCCATTATAGCAAAGCTCATCCGTTGTAAAAATTTCTTCGTACTCCCCCGATTCTTCAACAGGGAGCATATAATCTACTGCCGGACGATCTGAAAAATTCAAAGCGATATAAAGCTTTTCATTCGATTTTCCATCTACACTTTTGCGCGAATAAGAAAAAATACAGCGGCAGGCATTCGTTAAATCTGCCCAATGAAATCCATCCGGATTAAAATCACTTGACGAGAGAGATGGGTGGCTAATGTAAAATTTCTGAAGATCCCGGAAAAAATGATGAAAAGCATCATGCTTTGGGTAGGTGAGCAGATTCCAACCAAGTTCTGCATTTTCATCCCATTCTTTAAATTCAGCGAGTTCACAGCCCATAAAGGTCAGCTTTTTTCCAGGGTGGGTAAAAAGATAGAGATAAAGAAGACGAAGCTGCGGAAATTTATCCTCATAGCTTCCATAAATTTTATCAATGATCGTTTTCTTTCCGTGAACCACTTCATCATGAGAAAACGGCAGCAAAAAAATATCATGATAAAAATAGCTGATGGAAAAAGTAATCCGCTCCGCAAAATTTCTGCGTTCCGCCGGTGTTTTCATCATGTAATCGAAAGTATCGTTCATAAAGCCCAGATCCCATTTATAATCAAATCCGAGCCCGCCATAAACAACGGGCGCCGTCACTTTCGGAAAATTCGAGGAATCCTCTGCAATCAGAAGACAATCCGGGTGGCGCTGCTGCATTTCGTAATTTGTATTCTTTAAAAACCAAACGCCGGCTTCATTAACACCCTCGTCTTCCTGCCCGTTTTGATAGAGCATTCTGGAAACTGCATCATATCGAATCCCGTCAAAGTGAAAAACAGTCAGCCAAAAATCCACCGCTGATTTTAAGAAGCTAAGCACATGCGGCTTCGTAAAATCAAAAAAGATAGTACCCCACTCGCTGCAGCGCAAATCTTTATTTTGGCTTTCGTAAAGATAAGTTCCGTCATACTGGTGAAGCGCATAAAAGTCACTGACAAAATGCGCGGGCACAAAATCCATTAAAACGCCAAGGTCTGCCTGATGGCACTGATCAATGAGCTTCATCAGTTGCTGGGGAGTTCCATAGCGGGAAGTCGCACTGTAATATCCGGTTACCTGATATCCCCAGCTTGCATCCAGCGGATATTCGGTCAGCGGCAAAAACTCCAAATGCGTATATCCCTGTTCTTTTGCATAGGGAATCAAGGTTTCTGCTAATTCTTCATAAGTATAGAACCGCTCGTCCCCTTTTTTGCCCTCCTTGATTTTCCATGATCCCGCATGGACTTCATAAATAGAAAGCGGTGCATTATAATATTTTTCCGTCTGTTTCCGCTTTTCCAGCCATTTTTCGTCCTGCCATTTATAATTTTTTAAGTCACAGACTACCGACGCCGTATTCGGACGCACCTCGCTTTGAAAAGCAAATGGATCAATTCGGTCATAGGTCTTTCCGTTCTGCGTCTTAATTTGATATTTATACATCTGCTGTTCTTTGGCACAAGGAGAAAACAGGCTCCAAAATCCATAGAAATCCCGCTCCATCAAAATTGGATTCCAATCGGTACACTCCGCTAAAAGAAAAACACCTTTTGCCCCAGGTGCAAATACAGTAAAGCGAACTCCCTTTTGTCCCTTTTCATTAACAAGATGCGCACCTAAAGTTTGATAGGCGTCGCAGCTTTCTCCCCGCAGATATTGCTTTAAAGATTCTTTTTCCAATTTCCGGCGCCCCCTTCTTTTCTTTATCATAACATGCCCGAAAAAAAAGTAAAGCAAATGTTTCTGTTCGAGAATTTTAGGAAAAGCAATACTTTTCTACCGCTTTTGCAACGCCGTCCTCATCATTGGAAAGCGTAACATCATCCGCTACTTCCAATACCGGTTTTTGGGCATTTTCCATTGCGACGCCTAATCCCGCATATTTGATCATCGAAACGTCATTAAACCCATCCCCGCAAGCCATCAGTTTCTCACGTTTCCACCCAAGATGGTTTAAAAGTGCCTCAAGAGCTTTTGCTTTATTGCCTCCCAACGGCATAAATTCCATATAATACGGATCGCTTCGATAAACGCTGCACTCCAAAAATTCTTTTTGCGCTTTTAAAATTAGTTTTTCAATGACGGGCGGATCCGCCGCCATCAGAAATTTATAAATTGGAAACTGAATTGCAGCCGAAAGCTCTTTACATACTCTAATTTTCATATGGTTGACAGAAGCATCAAACCGCGCATAACGGCTCTCAGCCTGTTGCGTGATAAGCTCATCCTCATGATAAACGACCATCGTCACATTATTTTCTACGCCAAAGGCGCAGAGCTTTGGAATTAAGTTTTGCGGCAGGAATTCTTCATAAAGATTTTCGCCCGTAGCGCAGTCATAAATTCGACCTCCATTGCAGGCCGCAACATATCCTCCAAATTGGGGCAGCTTTAAAAGGTCTGCAATGGGCTTGACCCCCGGCACCGGTCTTCCGGAAGTAAGCGCGATTCTGACCCCTGCCTCTTGTGCACGAAGAAGGACTTTTTTCGTATAATCCGTTACCTTTTTTTCGGTAGTCATAAGTGTCCCATCTAAGTCCAGCGCCAACAATCGATACCGCATAATCTTCTCCTTTTCATTTCTTCTTTCATCTTACAGAATTTATTCCTTCTGTGCAATGGAATCATTTCACGAAGGATTCTTTTCTCTGCATTGATTTTTGTGCAAAACTGAAATCCTTTTTCAAAAGTTTGCAGGAAATTTTCTTCTATGTTATAATTGCAAAGATTCTTATTCTTACAAAAAGGAGACGACCAGGAATGCCGCAAAAGCCTCTTTATCATGCCGTAATTCTGGATTTTGACGGCACTGTCTGCGCAACCGGAGAGGGAATTATTTATTCTGTAAAGCAGGTACTGAACGCGATGGGATATCCGATCCCTTCCCCTGTTGTTCTACAAAAATTTATTGGGCCGCCCCCAGTATACAGTTATATGACATTCTGCGGCATGCCAAAAGTGGAAGCAGAAAAAGCACTGCTTCTCTTCCGTAAAATTTACAATGACGAAGGCTGGTGTCTAACAAAAGCTTATCCTAACATGGATGCTCTTCTGCAAAGTCTCGACAGCTGCGGTGTTAAGATCTGCACTGCCAGCAGCAAACCCATTCGTCAAATTGAACGGCTTCTGCAAAAATTTAATTTAAGACAGTATTTCTGCGGCATCGAAGGAGTAGACGAAACGAATGAGACGAAACGCGGTGCGGACAAGCCCACTCTGATTCGCGATGCAATGGCCTGCTGCGGAATTACAGATCCTCAAAAGGCCGTGATGATCGGCGACACACACTTTGATGCAGAAGGCGCAAAAGCAGTAGGAATTCCCTTTATTGGTGCTGCTTATGGGTATGGTGGAGCAAAAGAACTTTTAGAAGCCGGTGCCTCTGTTCTTGCGGATTCTGTAAAAGCACTTTATCCGCTTCTATTTTCAGGAACCATTTAAAATCATAATTTTTACTCTCTTATAGACAAATAAATTTCCATACAAAAAAAGGTCCAGCAAAAGCTGGCCCTTTTTTATTATACTTTTCATCAGGAACTATCCAAACTTCTTTTTACTTTCATCAGAGACGGTAAAATAAGGACTGTCATTCAACGCCTTCATCAAAATCGGCAATGTCTCATGCATACAGTACCCATGCGTCGGGTCAAGCGTCCCATCCAACGCCTTAAAATTATATCCTTCGTTTTGTGCATCTGGGATAATCCGTTTCAGAGCCTCTATTGTTGCGTCTTTTCCATTGATATTATGCATTAAAATAATATTGCAGTCTCTATGAATTGCCTTCATTGTATTGGTATAAAGCGTATCGGCATTTTGGGCTACATCAGCATTTGCATCGCCGGAACTGCCATCCCAATCATAATAGATAAATCCACGGCGAATCATTTCCTTAATGATTTTCTCCCGTGTCTCATTCATCTTGCCGCCGCCATTACTGCCACCTGGGAACCGAAAGAATCGGGGAGCTACGCCGGTAACAGATTTAATTTTTTCGTACATTTGATTAAAATCATCAAGGTATGCTTCTACCGAAGAATAAATATTGGCATAAATATGACTGTACGAATGGATTCCAACCGCATGCCCTTTTTCGACACAGGTCTTCATCAGATCCTGATAACCATTTGTAAGCGGCTGAGCAGTATCAAAAAAAGTAACCTTTGCTTGATATTGATCCAATACGTCCAGCAACGGCTGTGTCAGTACACTGGGACCATCATCAAAAGTCAGATAAACTGTTTTGGATTCCGGAACTTTCAGCTTTCCGCCATTAAGCGGCATTTGGGCATAAAGATCTGGATATAAAGCCTCATATCCGGTCAGATTCTCTCCTGCAGCAATTTTGCCGTCTTTCCCCTCAACAGCAGCAGCCGTCTGTACAGCATCAGAAGAAGAAGGCGATGCTGTTTCAGAAGAAATATCCTCCGTTTGAGAAGTGGGAATGCTCCTGCTATCAACATTTGCTGCACTACCGTCGCCATCGGGCTGCACAAGTTTATTGATAAATAAAACGATTCCAACAATTGCAACTACAATTACCACACAAACAGCAACAATGACCGTTCTACGAATTAACAGTTTTTTTCGTCTGCGGTCATGGTAATCATGCTGCACTTTGTTTGCCATTACGAGTCCTCCCAAAAATTTGCTAAAAAGTTTTCTCTGTAAAATAATTCCTTTTTTTAATTATAGCCGCTCTTTTGACATATTTCTACAATCGTATCAAAACTGTATCTATTTTTACACATGAATTCGCGGGCGATACCGATGAACTTCTTTTTCTGCCACATATCCCACTTTTCCGCGTCCATTTTCAGCTGGTTCAAAAATAATATCAAAAAGATTTAAAGACTTCACAAACTGCGTCAGTTTTTTAAAGCCATAATTTCGGGAATCAAAGTCTGGATAACGGCGGGCAAGCATATTGCCAATGTCGCTGATTGGCAAACGTCCATCCTCATCTGATGCATCTCTCACCATAGAAAGAATTGCCGCCGCAATCACTTCTTTAGAAGTTACCTCAGCTACCGGCTGTATCTTCGGTGTATTTGCAGAATCATCTTCATCATCAGTTGCTTCCTGTGCCAAGACCTCCAAATAGCGAAAGCGGTTACAGGCTGCAATAAAGGGCGCCGGTGTTTTCTTTTCTCCCATTCCGATTACTTCCATCCCGCCTTCCCGCAAACGGGAGGCAAGACGAGTAAAATCGCTGTCACTGCTGACAAGACAAAATCCCTCTATATTACCGGAATACAAAATATCCATTGCATCAATGATCATCGCTGAATCCGTAGCATTTTTTCCGGTTGTATAACCATATTGCTGAATCGGCGTAATGGAATAGCTGAGAAGAACATTCTTCCAAGAACCGAGCGCAGGTTTCGTCCAATCCCCGTAAATTCTTTTATAAGTGGCGATTCCGCTGTTGGTTACTTCATCCAGAATATAGCGAATATATTTTTCCGATACATTATCAGCATCAATTAATACTGCAAATCGATTTTCCTGGTTCATAATTTCCTTTCTTTGTTATAACAAATTCTTATCTTAAATCGTAATTTTCTGTTTTTTATTCTTTTTCTTTTAAAAATATTTGAAAAGCACTCGGCAATGCAAATTTTCGGCTGCGCTCATTCGGCGAAGCCCACACCACCATTCCGCAAGTCTGTTCCACAACAATACGGTAGGCAGTCATATGCCATTCCACATGGGTGAAAATATGCTTTGCACAACCGATCAGAGAAATTCGCAAAGGCTCAACTCCCCATGCACGAGCAGCCTCGATTGCTTCCTCCTGCGTAAGAGTCCCCGGAACATTAGGCAGTTCCCATAATCCCGCCAAAAGGCCTTTTGATGGGCGGCGTAAAAGTCCAATTTTATCGTCCCGCTCTAACAAAAAGACCGTTTTTTCTTCGATTTTTCGCGGCTTTTTTGGTGACTTAACGGGCAGCAATCCTGTTTTTCCTGCTTTAAGTGCCCCACAGATTTTTTTTGCCGGACAAATCTCACATTTCGGTAATCCATTAGGAACGCAAATAATTGCTCCAAGTTCCATCAGCGCCTGATTATAAATGCCGCTTTTTTCTCCCGGCATAAATTTCCCCAATGTGCTTTCCCAATCTCTTTTTACCGCTAAATCTGCAATATCCCGCTCATCCGCACAAATACGGGAAAGCACACGCAGAACATTGCCATCTACAGCCGGTACCGGTTGGCAAAACGCAATCGAAGCGATTGCTCCCGCCGTATAAGAGCCAATTCCCGGCAGACTTAAAAGGCTCTCATATTTCTGCGGCAATTCTCCGTTATAATCTTCCACAATTCTGACCGCGGCTTTTTGAAGATTACGGACACGGCTGTAATATCCCAGTCCTTCCCAGAGTTTTAACAACTGATCTTCCTGTACTTTAGCAAGATCATAAACCGTGGGAAGTTCTTTCATAAAACGGATAAAATAACTTTTCACTGCCTCAACGCGAGTCTGTTGAAGCATAATTTCACTGACCCAAACCCGATAGGGGGTAACTTCATGACGCCACGGAAGGTCTCTGGCATTTTCTCCAAACCACGGCAATAAAATCTGCGGCAAAGATTCTATCACTGCATTTTTTGATTTTCGTTCTTCCCAATCCATTTCGGATCGTTTTTCTTTTGAACGATTCATTCTTCTCCTGTTCCCATCTGTTTTTTAGAAAGGTGCTGCGTACGGATATTGACAAAAAGACGCATCGTGGAAGAAACTAAAAGCACCCCGATTGCAAGCGAACCTGCAATCCCTAAAGTGTGCATTCCCGTTTCTAAGAATAAGTCCGTGTTCCCTGAAATTGCATATTCCATTGTTTGATAGATCCCGCTTCCCGGCACCATTGGCAACATAGAAATAATCAAAAAGCCGGTAACCGGACATTTATTTATGCGCGCCATCAGTTCAGCATATGCAGAAAACGCAACTGTCCCAAAGAAATACTGTAGAAGATCATTGTGAAGCGGCTGGAAAAGCAAAAAGACGAACCATCCAAGTGTTCCGCCAAGCGCTGCAAAAAGCATATTTTTCCCTTTTAAATGGACCCGATAACAATAAGCAAAGCACATAATAAAGCTATAAAAGCAGGGCAGGTAATCCATCATGTTGCCTCCTTATAGAAATCTGAAAAAAGCAAGTACAGCACCGGTTCCTAATGCAATGGCTGTCGCGACCAACAAACTTTCTACCAAGCGAAGCGTTCCTGAAAGATAATCCCGCGACAGCAAATCCCGCATAAAACTGGTAATCGCAATTCCTGGAACCAGATTCATAATGGCTCCCATAATAATTTTATCCAAATGAAGCTGCGGGAAAATCTGCAGAGCCAAAACCGCTACCAAGGCACTTACCGCACTGGCAATCAAATTGGCAAAAAATGAATTTGCACGATATTTTTCAAAAACAAAAAGCACCCACTGCATGCAAATTCCCGCAATCCCGCTAATTATGGCATCTACAAAATTGCCTCCAAAAAAGAGTGTACTGGCAGAAGCAAGTCCAATAAAACCCAGCATCTGAATTTTATAAGGAAACGCCGGTGTCTCTTCAATCTTTTTAAGTTCTTCCTGCACCATCTCTAAAGGCGGCACGGTTTCACAGGTCTTGCGACATAAATCATTCAGTTTCTCAACTTTATCCATATCGGTCGTATAATCATTAATTCTCAAAATCCGTGTAACCGCCTGCCCGTCTGAATTCTGCAAAGTTACATTAATGCAGCTCGTCAAGACAAATAAATCGCACTGTGAAACATGATATGCCTTAAAAAATCGGGTCATGGATTCTTCTACCCGATAAATCTCTGCTCCATTTTGCAGAAGCTGGCGCCCCAAATTGCTGCCAACCAAGATCAAAAAATTATAATCAATCTGTTCCACACACTCTCAGCCCTTTTCTCACATATGCAGTCTTCTATGAAGTTCAGCCAACATCTCCCGACCATGAAAAATCAAAAGTGCCGTCAATAAAACCAAATTCATACAAGCGCTTAGCACTGTCGGAAGCGCCACCATTACAAGTCCCATCAAAAGGGAAACAAACATTGCAATATTTAAAAGTAACACCAGGCAAAGATAAATCAAAAAGCTTCCGGGCGCAGCGCCGAAAACACGTGCTGTTACCGTTAAAGTTGCCATCACCGCCATACAGAGAATTGGTACGGCATAATCAAGGCTCCAACGGTTCCATCCGGTTGCAAAATCCCATAGCACACACAGAGCGGAAATTAAAAAGAGTTCCCAGACAAAGATCTTAAAAATGTTCCTTCTTTTATACATGACCAAAACCAAATTTAGCCAAAAACAGCCGATCCCAGCAATCACAAAAAGCGACCATTTCCCGGATTTCGGCAGCAGAAAATTAACGGCTACACTAACGATTCCTACCGTAATGGTACACAGAAGCAAGATTCGGAAAAACAAGCTGTTCTTCTGATAAGTTCCAAGCACAAATGGAAATGGATTTTCGCTGTCTTCCCCTTTGAGAAGGCCTTGACATAAAGGACATCGGTAACGATTTCCACGCACTTTTAGATTGCATCGTTCACAGTATTTCATAATTCCTCCTGCGAAAACGGGACAGCTGCAATCGTTACAGGAAGCCCCATGCCAGCCAAAGTTCGAAAGAAATTTTTTTGAATATTCGTATTGCGCAGTGACGAAGTAAAGGTCATTGTCAGAACGTTCTTAAAAGAACACAGACAAAGCTGCAGTCCATCTTTGCTTGCAAAAACATCAAACATCTTCACATGGGAAGCTGCTTTTTCCGGTAAATCAATCGAACCCAAATTGGAAATGTCGGCGGTTTCGGTCCTACTGGCAACTTGATATCCAAGTCTCATAAAAAAATCTTTTATTGGCAAAATCGTTATCCTGGTAATGGGATTTTGCAGAATCGTCATGAATTGGTTTACTCGATAGATCATTTCATCTTCTGAAAGACCCTTTTGAAACTGTTCTTTTAAAGAGCCTAAAATCGCTTCCATATTGCCATTTTCGGAAGAAAAGTCATATCGGACATTCATCAAGCTGAAAAAATTCCGTGCACTTTCCGATGGAAAATAATGCCTCAAATTGATTGGAACAGATAGCACCACCGGTCTTTTCTTATCTTTATGGGACATTTCCATTTCAATCGCATTCATCAAAATCGATGCAAGCATGACTGTCAAACTTACTTTTTTCTCTTTACAACAAACAAGCATCTGATCAAGCGGTACGGTTCCTTCAATAATGGAAAAGCGATTATCCGGATTTTTTCCTCCGCGGAGCTGATACGCTTTCGGCGCTTTTGGCGGCTTTTGGCGGCACTGCTTTCCATAATATTTCTGGAAACTGTCCGCCGCCTGCTCAAACTGACTGGCGTCATATCCCAAATTCGGGATCTCTTCAATATCCTTATATTTCAGATAAAGATAACAGGTCACCAAACTGCGGAAAAATTGAAGAGCACCTGTTCCATCTGTCAGCACATGGTATACTTCGAGATTAATTCGGTTGTGATAATAGGTAACTTCAAATAAAAGCTTTCGCACATCCCGATCATAAATCGGTGCACAAGGAACTTTGGTTTCCAGCTGAACTTTCGGCTTTAAAGAGCTGCTCTCAAGGAAATACCAAAAAAGTCCTCTTTTGAGTACCGAACCCCACAGCGGGAATCCCTCCAGCGTCTGATCAACTGCTCTTTGCAGAAAATCCGGCTCTACCGGATCCGTCAATTCACAGGCAAAGCGAAAAACATTCGGGTCGCGTTTACTGCTGATACATGGAAAAATTCTTGCAGCCTTATCTAATTTTACCCATTGTGTCTGTTTTATCTTCATGGCTGATTCCTTCATTCAAAAAGCGGTTAATATACTCATAGGATAATTTTTTCTGCTGAAAATATCCTGCGCTTGAAAAAAAGCCATGCAGTCCTTCCGGAATCCGATGAATTTCTGCACGATTTCCGGCTTTTAAAAGTTCTGCGCCATAAGCTTCTCCTTCATCCCGAAGCGGATCCAGTTCCGCCGAAAGAATCAGGGTATCCGGCTGATTGGAAAAATCCGATTCCAAAAGCGGTGCAAAATAAGGGTCCTTTAAATCTTCATCTCTGCTCTTATAAAGTTCCAAATAATCATTCACTTGTTTTGCAGTTAAAAGATTTCCGGTTCCATTCTCCCTAACAGAATCAAAAGGAGAAGTTTCTGGGTGGTGATCATTATAAAGGCTTGGATAAAGTAAAATTTGTTTTTGAAACTGAAATTCTCCTAAATCTCTTCCCTTTAGGGAAACTGCAGCCGCCAGATTTCCTCCCGCTGAATCCCCCATTAATACGACTGAATCCTGCTGTGCATGAAAAAAACTTGCCCGGTGAAAAACCTCTTTCGCCGCTAGATAGCAATCATCCAATCCCGCCGGAAACCGATATTCCGGTGCCAATCGATAATCAACACTGATCACTCGAAATCCGGTCATTCTAGAAAGTTCAATACAAGTTTCCTGATAGCTTTCGATATCTCCGGTTATCCAGCCGCCCCCATGAAAAAAGAGCAAAGTGTTTGGGGTAAGACGATCTTTTTCCGACTCAAAAACACGCGCCGGGACCTCTCTTTTTCCATCCGCAAAATAATAATTCCATGGTTTATAAACGGGATCAACCAACTGAATTCCTTTTACCTTTTCAAGATTCCGAACAATCCGGTAAGTCTTTTTTATATGATAATCAGGCTTTGACAGCGCACGAATTGCCGCACGCATCAGTTTTGGAATCGCCATGGAGAAGTTCCTCTCTTTCCGAGATTTTACTGATGGCGACGCAGAGGCTGATCATTCGGTCTGGATCTGAGTGGCTTCGGCAAATACTTTTCCAGCTCAGGTCTACAAGAATGTTTTCCGGATGACTTAACGACTGCCCGGCCATTTTTATTAAATCTGACATTTCTGGGAGTTTCCGCCTTTTCAAGCGAATGAATTTCTTCTTGATTTTTCTGCCGCCCATTTTGATTCTGCGGTGCTTTTTTCTGATTCATTTTTTCAGAAAAAGTCTGTTTTGGATTTTTCTCGAAGCTCTTTTTCTGTTTTGAAAAACCTTTTTGCACTTTCAAACTTTTTTCGGACTTTTCCACTCTAGTTTTTCCGCTTGTTGCAGAAGAATGCTTTTTCTCAAATTTTTTCGGTTCTCTGCATCTTCTGGCTTCCTGTGCAGCTTTTCTGTGCAACTCCTGTCTTTGGCGCAGCTCCGCTTTTGTAAGCGGCGTTAAATTCTGCATGGGCCATGGATGGTCTGCTATTTCCGGCACCTGCTGACGAATTAGCTTTAGGATCTGTCGAAAATCTGCTTTCTCATCGATATCGCAAAAAGAAATTGCCGAACCACTGTGTCCTGCACGCGCGGTTCTTCCAATACGATGAACATAAGTCTCTGGAACTTCTGGAATATCATAATTAATAACATGGGTCAATTCATCGATATCAATCCCTCGAGCCGCAATATCAGTTGCCACCAAGACTCGTACCCTATGGTTTTTAAACTGACTCAGAGCCAGCTGGCGAGCACTTTGACTTTTATTTCCGTGAATTGCCGCTGCCGAAACTTTGGCTTTTGTTAGAAACTTTACGATCTTATCCGCTCCATGCTTTGTACGTGAAAACACCAGTGCAGACTTAATTTCCGGATTTTTCAAAAGATAAAGCAGCAGATTCTCCTTGTTTTCCTTATCCACATAATAAACGCTCTGATTCACTTGTTCTACAGTCGTTGCAGGAGGAGCCACTTCAATTTTAACGGGATCAACCAAGATTTCATTGACCAATCCCAAAATTTCCTTTGGAAGCGTTGCAGAAAACATCAGATTCTGCCGATGCTCTGGAAGTTGTGCGATTACTCTTTTTACATCATAGATGAAGCCCATATCCAGCATGCGGTCAGCTTCGTCTAAAACAAAAATTTCTATCTGAGAAAGATCGATATACCCTTGATGAAATAAATCATTCAGACGTCCAGGCGTTGCCACCAGAATATCCACGCCTCTTTTTAGAGCTTCCACTTGTGGAGCTTGTCCAACACCGCCAAAAACCACAGCACTTTTAAGAGAAAGCCCCTTGCCGTACTCCTGCAGGTTCTGAAAAATTTGAATGGCCAATTCTCGTGTAGGAGTTAAAATCAGGCATCGAATGCTTCCGCCTTTTTCCTGCTCCAGTAAATGCAGAATCGGAACTGCAAAAGCTGCTGTTTTTCCGGTTCCAGTTTGTGCACAGCCAAATAGATCCCGATGCTTTAATACCTCCGGAATCGCTTTTTGCTGGATCGGAGACGGATTTACATATCCGATTTTCTCCAAGTTTTTTAAAATAACAGGATTAATTGAAAAATCTGTAAAAGTCATAAATAAATTCTCTTTCCCAATCTATAAAAATTGTTTTTTGTAAAATAATTGATTATTTTATTATAACATGACAAGCCCTTAATTACAATTCAAAAGGGTTTCTCAAATATTATATCAATTTAAAATGCCATCATTACATAAGATAAAAAAATCCATCGTCCTTTAAGACGATGGATTCTGGCTCCCCAAGTTGGACTCGAACCAACGACCCTGCGATTAACAGTCGCATGCTCTACCGGCTGAGCTATTGAGGAATATTAATGTTGGCACTTACCTATTTTCCCGGGCCGTTAC
>DHOF01000084.1:1038-1167 GCA_002411615.1 Ruminococcaceae bacterium UBA5397 | reverse complement strand
GGAATGGGAACAGGTGGACCCTCATCGCTGTCTGCACCAACAAACTCAAATACAAAAACTGTATTGGCTGCATTTTTAGTCTATATGAAATTAAGAAATATTCAAATGGTGACCCGTGCGGGATTCGAA
>DHOF01000084.1:463-797 GCA_002411615.1 Ruminococcaceae bacterium UBA5397 | reverse complement strand
CCTTCTAACGAAACAGCTTTATTAGTATATCAAACTATTGCCTTTTTGTCAAGCACTTTTTTTAAAAAGCAGAAAAGCGAAGATTCCTACAAAAAAGTTTAACATAGGTGGTTAAACCAAAGTGTCCTGACTTTTTATACGGTTTCTATAAAAGCGGACCCAATTTTTTGATTTTCCACATTTACTCTAACAGAGCGCGTGCCTTTATGAATTCTGCAAAATTAATAAGATTTTGAATGGCATCGCAGTGACAAACCTCAACCGTTATTAATAAAAAAGTTTGATTTTTTACTTGAAGCAACAAAAAAGAAAGGCCGCAGATATATCTTTGTCG
>DHOF01000084.1:0-316 GCA_002411615.1 Ruminococcaceae bacterium UBA5397 | reverse complement strand
AGGCCGCAGATATATCTTTGTCTGCGGTCTTCCTTTTTATAAATTAAGGGAGGAAAAATATTATTAAAATTGAAAACAATACTTAAAGATAACTTTACAAAATCAGCCGCCGAGGGTTTTCTCCCATCATTTGAAATAGTTCTTTTCGGTTTAAGCCCGCCTGTAGGAGCAGTCGTGCATACTGTTCCATTCCCTCATCAAAATAGGGGGATTTAGGCTGACCAAAATCCGTTGAAAGAATTATATTTTCGCAGCCGACGGCATAAATTTGCCGTACAATCTCTTCGATTGGCGTACGATCATAATAGGTAGTAAA
>DHOF01000058.1:6688-9887 GCA_002411615.1 Ruminococcaceae bacterium UBA5397 | reverse complement strand
AATTCAGCTGTTAGAAGTACAGGCGGCCGGAAAGAAGCGAATGAATGCTTCTGACTTCTTGCGGGGGCATCCAACCCGTACCGGTACTGTTTTACCTTTTTAGGAGGCATTTATGGGATTTTATTATTATAATTATCAGACCATGCTTTATCTTCTTCCAGCAATTCTGCTGACTTTGTATGCGCAGGTCAAATTGAATTCCACTTTTCGTAAATATTCGCAGATTCCAACTTCGAAAGGACTCACAGGAGCTGAGGCTGCAGCAGAAGTTGCCCGGCTTGGAGGAGCTAACATTGTGGTTCGTCAGATTGGTGGAAATTTGACAGATAATTTTGATCCTCGAAATAACACGATTAGTTTATCACAGGGAGTTTATGGCAATACTTCTATTGCAGCAGTCGGCGTTGCGGCGCATGAAGCAGGACACAGTATTCAAAATGCGCAGGGATATCTGCCCAATAAAATCAGGACAGCACTTGTTCCGGTTACACAGGTTGGTTCCAGGGCGTCAATTCCCTTGATCATTATTGGATTGATTTTACCGGTTCAATATAGCTTTATCGTTGATATTGGAATCGCACTTTTTGGATTAGTTGTCCTGTTTCAACTTGTAACATTGCCGGTAGAATTAAATGCAAGTCGTCGAGCACTAAAAGTATTGGATGAAGGCGGAATTTTAGATGGGCCTGAACTGATCGGTGCGCAAAAAGTGCTGTGGGCTGCAGCACTAACTTACTTGGCGGCCAGTTTTACTGCATTGATGCAGCTTTTACGCCTTTTGGCAATTTCGGGAAGCAGACGAGGGAATAACAGATGACGGCAAGAGGTACAGCACTTGAGGCACTTTTACAGGTAGAAGTAAATGAAGGATATTCTAATCTCGTATTGAATAAAGCCTTAAAAAAGGAAAACATGGAGCCACGTGAAAACGCGTTGGCTTCTGCACTTTTTTATGGGGTATTGGAACGGAAGCTGACTTTAGACTATATTATTTCGCAGATTTCTAAAATTGAAATTGCGAAAATAGAGATTCCGGTTTTGTTGATTTTGGAAATGGCGATTTACCAAGTCTTGTTTCTAGATAAAATTCCAGAATCCGCGGCAGTAAACGAAGCGGTCATTCTTGCAAAAACGATGGGGGAAGGAAGAGCTTCTGGTTTTATTAATGGTGTTTTGCGAAATTTCTTGAGAAAAAAAGAAACGCTTCTCAATACGCAGCCCAAAGGGGACCGCATTTTTTCGCTCAGCATTCAATATTCCTGCCCGCAGAGGCTGATTCGTATGTGGGAAAAATTCTATGGCCAAAAAATAACGGAAGACCTTTTGAAAACGCTGAAAACCCGGCCTCCTATTTTTGCTCGGGTTAATACGACGTTGATTAATAGGGAAGAATTGTGTGAAAGTCTCGAAAAAGAAGGAATTGAAGCAGAAACCTTTCCTTTTTTGGAAGGAACAATTTTGCTGAAAAATACCGGCTCACTCGAAGCGAGTCCATCTTTTCAAAAAGGGTTGTTTCATATTCAGGATCTTTCTAGTCAGCTTTGCTGCGAAATGGTTGATCCAAAAGCAGGAGAACGGATTTTGGATGTCTGTGCGGCGCCCGGCGGAAAAAGCTTTACGATGGCAGAAAAAATGGGAAATCGAGGGGCTTTGGAAGCGTATGATTTATATAAAGGGAGAGTGCGTTTGATTTCTTCCGGCGCCTCTCGACTTCATCTTTCCTGTATATCGGCGTCTGTAAGAGATGCAGAAAATTCTGAAGGGGTTTTACCTTTAGCAGACCGTGTATTATGTGATGCTCCTTGTTCTGGACTCGGAATTTTGCGCAGAAAGCCTGAGATTCGCTATAAAAACGCCAAAACTCTTGACAGTTTGCCAAGCTTGCAGTACCGTATATTATGTAATAATGCAGGTTTTGTTCAGTATAAAGGGAAGATGGTTTATTCTACCTGCACTTTAAATCCACAGGAAAATCATGCAGTGGTGGAGCGCTTTTTAAAGTCTCACCCGAAATTTTCACCGATAGCGCTTAATTTGCCGCAAGGCTTTTCCCATTTGATTGATGAACCGGAAAACGAATGGACGATTTTTCCTCAAATGCATAATTCGGACGGATTTTTTATTTCAGCTTTTATCCGTCAGCGGGAGTAAAAGGAATTGGAACTGATTGATATAAAATCTATGACGATATCGGAGCTCGAAACGTATTTGGCTCAAATTAAAGAGCCAAAATTTCGTGCGAAACAGATATTTTTATGGCTGCAAAATGGAGTCACTTCTTTTTCGGAGATGACGAATCTTAGCAAATCACTAAGGGAAACTCTGCAGAAAAACTGCTACATAGCAGATGCTGTAATCCAGAAATGCTATTGTTCCAAACTTGACAGTACAAAAAAATATCTATTTCGTCTGCATGACGGGGAATTCATTGAATCTGTATTAATGGATTATCATTATGGGAGAACCATCTGCATTTCAACACAAGTTGGCTGCAGAATGGGATGTACATTTTGTGCTACCGGTCAAAGCGGATTTTCTAGAAACTTAACCCCCAGTGAAATGCTTTCACAAATACAGACCGCAGAGCGGGATGGACAAAAACGCATTTCAAATGTTGTTTTGATGGGAATGGGGGAACCTCTTGATAATTATGAAAATGTTCTTCGCTTTCTGGAGTTGATTTCCAACCCGGATGGGATTAATATTGGAATGAGGCATATTTCTCTCTCTACTTGTGGGATCGTCGATAAGATTTATGATCTTGCAGAGAAGAAATACCAATTAACACTTTCTATTTCTCTTCATGCGCCAAATGATGCCATTCGTTCTCAGACAATGCCAATCAATCAGCGCTGGCACATTGAAGATTTACTCAAAGCCTGTCGCTATTACAGCGAAAAAACCGGCCGCAGGATTTCCTATGAATATGCAATGATCAGCGGCCTAAATGACAGTGATGATTGTGCGCGGGAATTGGGAGAACGGCTGCGGGGTACTTTGTGCCATGTCAATTTGATTCCGGTCAATACTGTTTCCGGGACAAGCTATCGTAAAAGCATGATAGATAGGCAGCAGGCTTTTATAAAGATCCTTGCCAAAGCAGGAATCACAGCTACAGTCCGGCGGACTTTGGGCGCTGATATCAATGCCTCCTGTGGACAGTTGCGCCGCAGGTACCAAAGTGAGGTTGAATTATGAT
>DHOF01000058.1:0-6361 GCA_002411615.1 Ruminococcaceae bacterium UBA5397 | reverse complement strand
CTTTGGACTCACTTCGGACGGAAATCTGGCGTGGTCTGTTGTCTGTGATGGCATGGGCGGCGCAAATGGTGGAAATGTTGCAAGTAACATGGCTGTTGAGTCTATTTCTGAGCAATATCTTCACTATTTCGAGGAGACTCAGAAGTTTACAGATAACGGATTGCGGGATCTAATGACTTCTGCAGCGTATAACGCCAATATTGCAATTTATGAACGTGCAGCAGAAGATACGCAGCTTTCAGGAATGGGAACAACATTAGTAACTGCAATCGTTTATGATGGGGTGGCCCATATTGCTCATGCAGGGGACAGCCGTGCATACCTCTTGGATTCAGACGGGATTCAGCAGATCACAACGGACCACTCAATGGTTCAGGAAATGGTCGACAGCGGAGATCTGACTTTACAACAGGCCAAAAACCATCCGCAGAAGAATATCATCACACGAGCACTTGGGGTTGAGGATCAGATACAAACGGATTACTGTGAAATAACATTGCCTCAAGATTGGTATCTTTTAATACTCTGTACGGACGGATTTTCAAATTGTGTGGAGCCAGAAGTCCTTATAGATTTCGCAAAAAAGTTTCAGGGGCAGGATTTAGCAGACCAATTAATTGAAGAAGCGAACAAAAACGGCGGCGGGGATAATATTACCGTTTCTATTATCGAAAACTAAGGTTCAAAGGAAGGAGGATTTTTTAGCATGGATAAATATGCCGGTAAACGATTGGACGGCCGCTATGAAATTCAGGAATTGGTTGGCGCTGGTGGAATGGCACTAGTGTATCGTGCTTACGATACTTTGGATCAACGCACAGTTGCAATCAAAATTCTGAAAGATGAGTTTTTAGACAATGCGGAATTTATTCGCCGCTTTAAAAACGAAAGCAAAGCAATTGCGCTGCTTTCTCATCCCAATATTATTAAAGTCTATGATGTGAGCTTTGGAGATCAGATTCAGTATATTGTCGAAGAATACATTGATGGAATTACCCTTCGGGAATATTTGGACCGTCAAACTGTTATAGACTTAAATAAAGTGTTGTATTTTACCACGCAGATTTTGCGTGCGCTGCAGCATGCCCATCAAAAGGGTATTGTGCACCGGGATATTAAACCGCAGAACATTATGGTTTTGCCTGATGACACGATTAAAGTGACTGATTTTGGAATTGCTCGTTTTGCCCGCAGTGAGACAAGGACCATGACGGACAAGGCAATTGGTTCCGTTCACTATATTGCGCCGGAACAGGCAAGAGGGGATCTTACTGACGAAAAAGCGGATATCTATTCCGTTGGCGTCATGCTCTATGAAATGATCACCGGACAGTTGCCTTTTGAGGCGGAAAATGCAGTTTCGGTTGCGATTATGCAGCTTCAGGCGGAACCACAGCCCCCAATGGAGATTAATCCGGATATTCCCCTGGGACTGCAGCAGATCACCCTGCACGCGATGCAGAAAGATCCTGCTCAGCGTTACCAGACTGCAACAGAGATGCTGCTGGATCTTAAAGAACTGCGTCAAAATCCGGATGCGGTCTTTGAATATAAATATATTCAAAGAAATGATGATTACGCAAAGCCTAATTCTTTGAAGGATACTGCTTCTGTTACTTCTTATGACGATGGATATAATTATGTGGAGCATCCGGAACAAAATAATGCCAAAGCTAAGAAGCGGAAAAAAACGCCGTTTATTATTGGCGGGATTGCTTTAGGCGTTGTTATTCTTGCAGTAATTCTAATGGTTGCCGGTGTCTTTAAGAGCTGCGGAACTACTTCAGAAGTAAAACTTCCGAACTTTGTTGGTCAAAAATATGACGACGTAGTCAAAGCATATAATGGACAATTTAATTTTGTGGAAGATACCAAAACAGATTCTACAAAAGAAACAGGTACGATCGTAACTCAAAGTCCGAATGCCGATATGACCGTCAAAAAAGGTTCAGATGTGCATTTAACTGTGATTGTAGCGGCAGATACGGTACAAGTTCCAGATGTAACAGGAAAAACAGTAGCTGATGCAAAACAAGCATTGATTTCAGCAGGACTTCAAGTTGGTACCGTTACTGCAAAAGACGGCAAAGAAACGGCTAATACGATTTTGGAAACAAGTCCTGCAGCAGGAACTTCCGTCGATAAAGGCAGTAAAGTAAATCTGGTCTATAGTACTGGGAAAAAGGAAACAAAGATTTCTGTAACAGTCTCTTTGCCGAGTGTTAGCAGTAATCTTAATCTATCCTATTATTTGGATGGAGTTTTACAGGGACAGGTAACCGTTAATCCTGCATATAATTCGACTTGGACGCAGTCTTTTTCAGGAGAAAGCGGAACGAAGATTTTGACGGTTTCTTTGGGTGGAAATATTTATCGTAAGATGAGTCTTGATTTTGACAGCGGAAACTTTAGTACGCTTGCAGAATACCCTTATACAGAGCCCAAAACTTCAAAGCCAACAAGTAAAGCTCCATCCAGCAGTTCTTCGGAAAATTCCACTCCAAGTTCCAGCAGTTCTTCGGATAATCCTTCCAGCAATTCCTCTGCTTCTTCGCATTAAAGCTTAAAGATGATGAAAGAAATAAAAGGAATTATAGAAAAGGGAATCGGCGGATTTTATTATGTGAGAACCCAAAACGGAGACCTCCTCGAATGTAAAGCACGTGGCCTGTTTCGAAAAGAAGGAATCTGTCCACTGGCGGGGGACAGCGTGATTTTACTGGAAGGTGAAGAGCAGAGTTATACGATCCATGAAATTTTGCCGCGTAAAAACAAGTTGATTCGTCCGCCAATTGCAAATTTGGATCAGTTAATGATTGTGATTTCTGTTTGTGACCCCAATCCTAATACGCTGGTGATTGATAAATTAATTGCCGCTGCAGAGGCACAAAAGATTGAGCCAATTTTAATTTTTACAAAGTCGGATCTTCAAAGCACCAAAAGTTTGACTGATGTTTATTCTCATGTCGGAATTCCTTATTTTGAGGTTTCTTCTTCTAAAAAAATTGGATTTGAGCCGATAAAGCCCCTTTTAAAAGGAAAATTGACAGCATTAACCGGAAATACAGGAGTTGGAAAAAGTTCGCTGCTGAATCAGCTTCTGCCGGGAGAAAATCTAGAGACGGGCGAAATCAGCCGAAAATTAGGACGAGGCCGCCATACGACTAGACAAGTTGAACTGCTTCATGTTCCGGGCGGCGGATATGTTGCGGATACCCCCGGATTTTCTTCCATTCAACTGGAACGATATGTTCCGGTAAAAAAAGAAGAACTTCAATACTGCTTTAGAGAATTCATCCCCTATATTGATCAATGCCAATTTCAAGGATGCTCGCATGTTTGCGAAAAGGGATGTGCGGTTTTAAAAGCAATAAATGATGGAAAAATTTCAGAATCACGTCATCAGAGTTATTGTGAGATGTACGAACAGATTAAGGAAATAAAGGACTGGAAACGAAAATGAAACAATGTTTGATTATCGGTTCTGCACCGATGAAAGATCTGTCGGTTTTTTCAAAATATGATCCTAAAAACAGCTTTATTATTTGTGCCGATGGGGGCTTGGATACTGCTAAAGCAGCAAAACTTTCGCCCAATCTTGTCATTGGAGATTTTGATTCGGCAAAATGTGAGCCTCCAGCAAGTGTAGAGGTGATTCGTCTTCAAAGAGAAAAAGATGATACCGATATGATGTGTGCAGTAAAAGAAGGAATTCGCAGAGGATTCCAGTCACTTGTCCTTTTTGGGGCTGCTGGCGGCAGAGAAGATCACACCTATGCGAATTACTGCGCTTTGGAATATATCTCTTCTCAGGGGCGTCAGGGAGAAATGGTAATGGATCATACGCACATCTTTATTATGACCCGTGGGCGTATGCTGCTTCGCCAAATGAAAGGCGCCACCGTTTCTGTTTTTCCGTTTGGAACCGGAATGTGTTCCGTTACTTATCGGGGAATGAAATATCGGTTGGAAGAGGGCGTCCTGATTTCTAATGATCCGCGTGGCACCAGTAATGTATTGATTAATGATGATGCTTCTATCACACTTCACAGCGGCCATGCGATTATATTTGTTTTAGATCACGTTTAAAAAGCTGCACCTTTTTTTCCTTTGCCGTATATACTGGAATAACAAACCAGTAAGGGCGGTGAGACAATGCGCAGACCACGCTGTTTTCCAGACGGAAAATGTGCCTGCTATGCAGTTGCATTCGGATTAGGCATGACACTTGCCTGCTGTTTTCCATCTGGATTCACCTTATTTGTTGTGTCAATCATTATTATTTGTCTCGGCGCTGCATTGATTCACCGTTAAAGATTACGGGAGGGATTATCTTGAAAATTGTTGTTGTTCACAGTTCAAAGTTTTTGGCGTTTCTCCTTAGGCATCTGTTTCATATCGACAAAGAGCCCGTACATTCCTGAATTTTAAAGAAAAATTGTTGTATCAAACAAAAAAGACTCCTTAAAAAAGGAGTCTTTTTTTATTTGGCAATAGATTTTGTGGACAGAGGATTCATATTTTGCAGGTTATTTGAATATGAATGACACAGAATTACAAAAAGGAGAGATCGAACATGCTGAACCGTGAGGTACTCACCGCTAGTGAAGCGGTTTATAACGGCTGTCAGGAACAGCCAGTGGATGTAGACGTCAGCCTTCCCGATTATTGTCCGGATATTCAGAAGATTTTGAAATGTCAGGTATGCCCGGCTATTTCATCCTGCAGTGCCTCCGGGGATCATCTGGAAGTGGAAGGAACTTACACTGTACGTGTCTTTTATCTGGATTCGGGTGGAATGGTCGTCCGCAGCTATGAGATGGAGGATTCTTTTCTATCAACCATTTCTTTAAAGCGTACCGTGGAAAATCCAAGAATTTATGCGTATCTCAAGATGGAATACGTTAACTGTCGGGCTACAAGTCCACGTCGATTGGACATCCATGGAGCTTTTTCTATCTGTGCTCGTGTTTATGGAGCTTGCAATGTAGAAGCTGTTTCCTCTGTGAATGAAGAGAGTGTAGAGGAGCTGCCCCAAAATCTGCAGTATACCACCGGCTCCGGCTGCTTTAGGCAGCCATTCACCTTGGAAGATAATTTGGAACTGCCGCAGGGAAAACTGCCCGCAGATCGGATTCTTCGAACTCAAGCAGTGTGCTTCTGCAAAGAAAAAACGCCGATGACAGATGGACTGCAAATTAGTGGAGAAGTTCGTCTAAAAATTCTTTATGCTTCTGCAGAAGAGAGCATGCCACCGGAAACGATGGAATATACCATGCCGTTTGATCAGGAAATCGCCTGCGATTCCATGACAGAGGATAGTGTTTATTCTCTTGAGGTTTCGGTTTCCTCTGTTACCGTTCAAGTTCATACGGATTATTCAGGCGAACTTACTACTTTCGAAACACATATTCGCTTAACTGCAGCTGTTACTTGTTATGAAGAGCAGCAAAAATCCATTTTACAGGATGCTTATTCCCGTACCTGTGAAATGACGCTTACAAAAAAGCAGCAGGAGATTGAAAGCCTAAAACAGCTTTTTTCAGATACCTGTACTCATAAGTTTTCGATAGAGGGAGAAAGTCCTATCACCAAAGTTACTGATCTTTGGAATGAAACCTGTACCGTATCAGGTTCTGTTGAGAATGGAGAACTAAAATTTTCGGGCAAAATGAATGTTTGTGTACTGGCGGTCAACGCAGAGAACACACCATTTTACTTTGAACGGACAACGGATTTTTCTCTCAGTAAACCATTTGAGGGAACCGGAACAATTCATTGCAATGCACAAGTATTTTTAACGGATTTAAGTTATCGTTTAACTGATACCGGTCTTGACCTGCGAGCAGAACTTTCAATTACAGCAGAACTTTATGAGCAAAAGACGATTAATCTGATTACGGATGCAGCTTTGGACGAGAGCAAGCCAAAGACTTTGGATCATACCGCAGCACTCAGTCTTTATTTTGCATCGGAGGAAGAAAATCTTTGGTCTATTGCACGTGCTTACTGCAGTAGCCTCTCCGCTATCAGAAAAGAAAACGATTTGCCGGAGGACGCTACATCGGCGTCCGGCATGCTATTAATTCCAATGTAAGAGAGGAGGGAATATTCAAATGGAAGAGCGTAATCTTTACGATGACATTGCCCAGAGAACAAACGGCGATATTTATATCGGCGTAGTTGGACCGGTACGCACCGGAAAATCCACCTTCATTAAAAAATTCATGGATACAATCGTGATCCCAAATATTGAGGAGAAAGCGAAAAAAGATCGAGCTGTCGATGAACTTCCACAGTCTGCAGGCGGCAGAACCATTATGACTACAGAGCCAAAGTTTATTCCGGAGCAGGCTGTTCG
>DHOF01000130.1:13446-14308 GCA_002411615.1 Ruminococcaceae bacterium UBA5397 | reverse complement strand
ATCGGCTATCTGGGTCTACAGAAAGCTGTAAATGTTCTAAATGGGCAATCTTTTCAGAATACAGTCATTGATTATTCCATCGTAAATGGGGATGAACTCTATACCAAAGAAAATCAGCGTCTGCTCTTTCCATTCTCCCAATAATTGCAATGAATTTCGGTAAAAAAGGAGGCTCTACTATGAGATTCTGGAAACGTACCATTTCCTTGTTGATTATGACAGGACTTTTTCTTTCTATCTGCGGCTGTTCGGACAATAAAAAATCATCTCAGTCCATCCAAACAATCCGAATCGGCATCGCTGCTTATCGTATGGATGATGCTTTTATTTCCTCGCTCTGTGATAATATGGAACAGTATGCTAAGAAGCAGGAGTCTCTGCTGGGAAAGAAAATTATTCTTACCATCGCGGACGGCAAAGACAATCAGTCCATTCAAAACGATCAAGTTGATAATTTTATCAACCAGGCCTACAATGTAATCTGTGTAAACGAAGTGGACCGTACGGTCTCAGCCGTCATCATTGATAAAGCCCAGCGTGCCAACATTCCGGTTATCTTTTTTAACCGTGAACCGGTTCAAGCTGATCTGCAAATGTGGAATAAAGCTTATTATGTAGGCACTGATGCTAAGCAGTCCGGCATGCTGCAGGGACAAATGGTTCTGGATGCCCTTAAAAGAAACCCTTCCATTGACAAAAATGGAGATGGAAAGTTACAATACGTAATGCTGGAAGGAGAGCCTGTTCATCAGGATTCCGTTTTGAGAACCGAGTATTCTGTAAAATCCATTACAGACGGCGGCGTTCCCATGGAAAAGCTCGCAAACGCTTCTGCAAACTGGCAGCGCAATCAGGCTTCTTC
>DHOF01000130.1:1087-13187 GCA_002411615.1 Ruminococcaceae bacterium UBA5397 | reverse complement strand
AAGAAAAATCTTCTGTATGCAAACGGCGGGCCTCTGGTTGTCGGAATTGATGCAATCGAACCGGCTTTGGATGCAATTCGGGATGGATCTCTTTATGGAACCATTAAAAATGATGCCGATGCACAAGCTGAAACCATTGTTGGAATGGCCTGTATTCTTTCAGCCGACGGTGATCCTTCTCAGTCTTATCCGGTTACGGATGGCCAGTATGTGCGTCTTCCCCATTCCATTATAACCGCTCAAAATTTAGAATCTAATGCGTCATCTTCTTCAGTTGGTTGAACTTGTAAAAATTATTCAAGTATGATAGAATAACGAAGTATAAAATTTTTTCTAAAAAGGTGGGAGTACAGATGAAAATTCAGGAATCCGGAGAAAACTATCTGGAAACCATTCTGATTCTTCAGGAACGTACCGGAAAAGTTCACTCTGTCGATATTGCACGAGAGATGAATTTTTCAAAGCCAAGTGTCTGCAGAGCGGTCTCAGTCCTTCGAAAAGCGGGACACTTGACAATGGCAGAAGACGGACAGATCACTCTAACCAGTTCCGGTAAAAAAATTGCAGATAATATTTATGCGCGGCATCGCTTTTTAACAAATTTTTTAATTTCTATCGACGTAACCCCAGAGGTTGCCGCAGCCGATGCCTGCCGAATTGAACATGATATCAGCGAAGAAACCTTTGCGCGTCTGCGAGAGCATTTTTCACAAAAATAAAAAGTCGCTAAATTTTGAATATTTCTTTTTAACATCACAAATCCCCCAATCGTAGAAAAACAAGACTACGATTGGGGGATTTGTTCATTTCCTTTTACAGCATGGAAGAAAGTACGGAAGCCTTTGTTACAATTCCTAAAAGTCTGCCATCTTCCCCTAAAACCGCAAGCGGATATTTTGCCTTGGCAGCGACCGGCATAATATCGCTAATCAAAGTATCCGGCGTTGTCGTCTCCACATCATGGAGCTGTACCTCTGCAAGAGAAAGACGCTCTCGGCTGCTTCTGACTGCACCCTCGATATTAACGATTCCCTGCAGTTTAATTTCATGATCAACCACATATGCGGTAGAAGTGCCGTTTCTTTTCATTTCCTGAATTGCAAACTGCGGGCTGTCCTTGAGCCGCACAACGCAGGAAGGCGTCATCATGATATGCTTTACCGTAAGGACTTTCGTCTTATCGGCGCTGCCGATAAATTGACGCACATAGTCATCTGCCGGATGAGCGCTCATTTCCTCCGGCGTTCCAATCTGAATCAGCCGGCCATCACGCATAATCGCAATTTGATCTCCGAGTTTAAATGCCTCGTTGATATCATGCGTAATAAAAATAACCGTCTTTTTGAGTTTGCGCTGAATCGATAAAAGCTCAAACTGCATATCTTTTCGAACCAATGGGTCCAAAGCAGAAAATGGTTCGTCCATCAAAAGGACTTCGGGATCATTGGCCAGCGCACGGGCAATTCCGACGCGCTGTTTCATGCCGCCTGAAAGATCATTGATAGAGGAATGCTCCAGCCCTTTTAATCCGACCATTTCAATCATCTCGGCGGCTTTTTGTTCTCTTTCTATCCGAGGAACGCCTTTGACTTCCAAGCCATAGGCAACGTTTCCCATCACATCTCGGTGTGACATCAGTCCAAAATTTTGAAACACCATTGAAATTTTATCTCGACGATAATGAAGTAAATCATTTTTCCCGAACTCACCAATTTTGCTGTCTTCAAAAATCACCTCACCGGAAGTAGGCTTATGAAGCATATTGAGCGTTCTGACCAATGTGGATTTTCCAGACCCGGACAGACCGATAATAACAAAAATACTGTTTTTCTTAACCGAAAAGCTAACGTCCCACAAAGCCATTGTCACGCCCGTTTTTTCAAAGATTTCATCTTTTCCGACGCCGGCTTCTGCCATTTTGGCGGCTTCCTGTTTATTAGCTCCATAGAGCTTTGTCAGATGGCTTACCTGAAGCATGCTTTCTTCTTGGTTTGGCAATTCTTCCATAGAGTTTTCTAAAAATTCTAAATTATTGTCTGCCATCTGTTTTTTTCTCCCCTTTCTTGAGCAATCCCTGCGTCATGCGATCCATCAAAATTGCGACGATAACAACCGCACTGCCTGCCAATAATCCACGTCCAATCTCAATCCGGTTCACACTGATCAAAACTTCCATTCCGAGTCCGGAAGCCCCGATCATAGAGCAGGTGACCACCATAGACATCGCCATCATAAGCGTCTGATTGACGCCGGTTAAAATGGTCGGCATTGCCTGCGGGATCTGCACTTTCCACAAAGTCTGCATGCGAGTAGAGCCAAATGATCTCGCTGCCTCCACCACTTCGGGATCGACCTGCCGGATTCCGTGGCTGGTAAGTCTGATGACCGGTACAATGGCATAAACCAAGGTTGCGATCACTGCCGGCGCTTTTCCCAAGCCAAAGAACAGTACCGCCGGAATCAAATAGACAAAGACCGGCATGGTCTGCATCGTATCCAAAATTGGCCGAACAATTCGATTGGCACGGTCGCTGCCCGAAATTAAAATTCCGATCGGCAGCCCCAACAAAAGTGAAATCAGAACAGAAGCAATTACAATGGAAAGCGTCTCATACATCATATCCCACAATCCGATCATGCCGATTACCGAGAGCAAGACCGCATATAAAACACCAGTACGAATCTTATGGTTCATTTTCCAGCCAGCAACAAATACCAAGGCCAGCATCAACCACCATGGAATAATCGAAAGAATTCCGGAAATAGCGGAAATCAAGCCGTTAATTCCGTTTTTCTGTGCATTAAAGAAAGCAGCGCTCGATGATGCAAAAGATTTGACTGAGGTATCAAAAGAGGTAACATCGATCGGAAGCTGATACGGAAATTCCAAGAAATAATTTTTCTTTTTCTCTGCCAGTCCAAGTGAATTCTTTACCGCCTCTGCTTTATCGGGGTCCTGTACCCATTGGTCGATCAAATCCTGATGCTCTGTCAAAAACCATTTGGCTGTATCGGTATAGCTGATGCCAGGGTTGTCCTGCATATGAGCAAGCGCTTCGTTAATTAATGCGCTCGAAGTACGGTAACGTCCTAAGAAAGAACAATAGTCTGCATTGCTTGGATTATTGGCAAACGAATTGCTTGTGGCAATCGTTACGTCAACCGATGGGCAGGCGGTACGTCCCTCTTTATAGCTCGCAGCATCTGTATAGGGAACATCCCCCAAAAGCACCATATCAAGCTTTCCCAAAAGCCATGTGGGGCTCCAATAATAGCCGACAATAGGCTCCCCTTTCTGGTAAGCAGAAGTAAATGCTGCCGAAAGGGCTGAATCCGAACCGGGCTGAAAATAATTATACATCGAATCAAGGCCGTTAAATGAAACCTTTTTCTTCATGATCTCATTGACTTCCCATCCGGGAATCGCGCCGTAAATTCTGCCTTTAGAAGGATCTTCAGGATCTTTAAAAAGGCTTGCATACTTTTTTAGATCCTGCACCGTTTTCAAATCCGGCGCCATAGGCTGAATTCCTCGTGAGGCATCTCCCTCGATCACATAGCGCGGTACATAGAACCCCTGAATATTATCATCAAAGTTGGTTCCCATCTCTTTAAAGAGACCAGCTTTTAAATCAATCGCATAGCTTTGAATATTATCGGTCCACTCTTCCATGTTCACATCAATCTCACCTTTTGTGAGTGCCTCATGCATAATCGGTGTAGAACCGGAAGTTTCCGACCATGTATATCCATACCCGGACTGCGCAATCAAACCCGCGACCGCATTGTTAAAACGGACACTGTCCCAGCCAACATCTGCAAATTTAATTTCTCCCTTGCTGCTGGAGGAATTTCCGCATCCAGTAAGTTGCACGCAAATTCCCACCGCCAAAATAGCAGTCAACAGTACTGACAGCACTCTTTTCATTTTTTCTCCTCCTTTTAAAAAAATTAAATAATATTATTTAAGTATACCATAAATTTTTGTATTAATATTGTTTTCTGTCTTTTGTTTAAAGATTGTTCAAAATTAGAAGTTTTAAAACAATCTTGTACCTTTTTGAGAAGACGCGTATAATCTATTTATCGAAAGGAAGAAGATGAGACAAAAGATGGAAATTGAGCGAAAATTTTTAATGAAAAAAAAGCCTCAGGGACTTCCGATCTTGGAACAGGCAGTTGTTTACCAAGGCTATCTCTGCACAAAGCCGACCGTACGCATTCGCAAAAAACAAGTTGCAAATAATGCCCCTACTTTTCGGCTCTGCATTAAAGGCAAGGGTACTTTATGCCGCACCGAAGTGGAGACTGATCTTACAGAGCAGCAGTTTACCGAGCTCTGCGGACTTCTTTCGCGCGAGATGGTAAGAAAGGACTATACCGTCTATGCGCTGCCCGATGAAAAAAAGCTGGAATACAGCATAGTCGATTGCGGAAAACCAACTTCTTTTTGCTACGCAGAAGTAGAATTTTCTTCAAAAGAAGATGCAACCACATTTATTCCGCCTGAATTTTTAGGACGCGAAGTCACCGAAGTCCCCGGATTTACGATGTCGGACTACTGGGAAAAGACTTCAAAACCATCTGACAAAGACTAAAAAAGCAAAAAAAGCGTGTGCCAAAACCGACACACGCTTTTCTAAGACTTTTTTACTTTTTCATGATTAAAAATCCATCTTGTTCATCGCAAGACCGGTAATCAGCTTTGGATAAAAATAAGTGGATTTTTGGGGCATTTTTTCTCCGGCAGCCGCTACGTCACGAATCTCCGTTACACGGGTCGGATTCATCAAAAATGCACACTGGCTCTTTTTCTGCCGCACACTTTCGAGTGCTTCTTCTAAATCGCGGGTATAAGACAGATTGATCTGCTTTGCCATGTTTTCTTTGTCAATCCCCATATATTTTTGGAGGATCATCGTATGGAGCACTGCAACATCAAGTTCCTGACTCGCTTTTGATTTTTCCGGCAGATAGGTCTTCATCACAGCAGGGTCCTTTAAGACAAGCAGATTCCAGCTTTCGCCGCCGCAGTAACAGGCAAACGCTTTTTCGCCCTTCTGGTAACATTCGTTTAACGCCGGCCCAATCTTGTCGGTTCCTTCATAAGAGGTCACCCGAAATTCCTGCTCACAGTCCTTTAGAAGTTTTTTCTCATCAAAATTCGGAAGGTCATGGATCAAACGATGGGTCGGGAAAACGACCAGCCCTTCATTCTCCATATCTACCAGCATCATCATGCAGTAATCCGGTTCCGGTGAAATCACACCCTGTTCCCGGCACCAGTTGCGGAAATTGAGCGCTGTTTCATAGCGGTGATGACCGTCTGCAATATAAAGTTTTCTCATGGAAAAATCATCACAGATTGCCTCGATTGCAACCGGATCATTGACAATCCACATCCGGTGCGTTACATTTCCGTCAAAAAATTCATACCGCGGCGTATCCTTAGAAAGCGCATCGATTCTGGATTTTGTCTTATGCTGTTCGTCCATATAAAGGGAATAAATCTGGCTGAAATTACAGTGTGTCGCTTTCATAAGCTGAAAGCGATCCTCTTTTGCCTTGCTGAGCGTCTCCTCATGCGGCAAAATGACGCCTTTATCAAATTCAATCAGCTTAACCCGGCAAATCAAGCCCTTAATTTTCTTTGTTTCGCCGTAAGCTTTAAATTCCTCTTCATAAATATAAATCCCCGGCTGAGTATCCTCGCGGAGAATGCCGTCTTTGAGCCAAGTATCAAGCGTGCGTCCGGCCTCTCCATAAGGATCTTCGCCTTTCGGCAATTCCAGACGAATTACATTTTTAGAATTTTCGTCAAGATAGGCTTTTCGCTGCTCTTCACTGATGATATCATAAGGTGGACAGGTTAATTCCGCAATTTTTCCTGCCTGATCTGTATAGCGAAGTGCTCGAAATGGTTTGATAATTGCCATACACTGTAACCCTCCTACTGTTTTTTGAACTTTTATATACTCTATTTTAAACGGTGACGCTGTTTCCGTCAAGCAAAACCCAACTTTAGGAATCACGGAAACTTCACGTAATGTTCAGATAGCATTTTTATAATAGAAATTAATCTGTGCCCGAAACTTTTATAAAGTTTCCCCACATCAAAAAGGAGTGAATTCCAGATTGATTAACGTCAGTCACCTTTCCAAACGATACGGTCTTTTTACGGCCCTCGATGATATCACCTTTTCAGTGGAAGGCAGCGGTGTCGTCGGTTTTTTAGGCCCAAATGGTGCGGGAAAATCCACCACCATGAATATTTTGACCGGATACCTTTCTGCAACCGACGGAACGGTCCTCATCGGCGGCCACAATATTCTGGACGAACCCAACCAGGCAAAATCGCTGATTGGATATCTTCCGGAAATGCCCCCACTCTATATGGATATGACCGTGCGCGAATATCTCAGCTTTGTTTTTGACCTCAAAAAAATTCGAATGCCAAAAGAAGAACATATTAAACAAATCTGCAAAGAATCGGGTATTTGGGATGTCTCTTCCCGGCTGATTGCGAACCTTTCCAAAGGATATCGTCAGCGGGTGGGGCTCGCACAGGCACTGCTCGGTGATCCTCCGCTGCTCATTTTAGACGAACCCACTGTTGGACTTGACCCCAAGCAAATTATTGAGATTCGAAATTTCATTAAAGAGCTTGGAAAAGAACATACGGTACTGCTTTCTTCCCATATTCTCCCGGAAATTGAAGCGACCTGCTCTCGGATTCTCGTCGTCAATCACGGGCGCCTCGTAGCTGACGGAAATCCGGAATCACTTTGTGAAAGCATGGAAAAACCTCATCTGCAGCTGATCTTACAAGCACCGCGCGACGAAGCGCTTTCCGCCTTACGAAAGCTGCCTTCTGTAAAGGTAGCAATTTGCTCCGAACGTCGGGAAAACGGTTCCTGCCTTTTCTCGATCGAAGAAAAAGACGACGCCCGCAGAGAAATTTTTTCTCTCTGCAAAGAACAGGATTGGCCCATTCTGGATCTTCATTCTCATGAGCAGAGTCTGGAACAAGTCTTTCTGCGCCTGACAAGCGGCGAATATGATGATGGACATTTACTGCCTAAAAATGATCCATCACCTGTACCTTCCGCCGCCTCTAAAGAAGGGAGTGAGCAAGAATGAGAGCAATTTTCAAAAGGGAACTCAATTCCTATTTTCATTCTCCGATTGCCTATGTCTGTATCGGCGTTTTGTTAGCACTCTATGGATTTTTCTATTACAATGTTCTGCTTTTACAGACTTCTACTTACATTTCGAGCGTATACAGCTCCATGTTTCTTTTTAACATGCTGGTCATTCCGATCATTACGATGAGAAGTTTCAGCGAAGAGCGAAAAAACAAAACTGATCAGGCTCTTTT
Organism: Ruminococcaceae bacterium UBA5397; assembly: GCA_002411615.1. Taxonomy (GTDB): domain Bacteria; phylum Bacillota; class Clostridia; order Oscillospirales; family Acutalibacteraceae; genus Caproicibacterium. The sequence goes on along the minus strand of DHOF01000130.1, from coordinate 5,809 downwards.
AACAGCACCGGTCGGCACCTATGCAATCGCTTTCGGAAAGTTTCTGGCAGCATTATTGGTGTTTGCCATTTCTCTGGTGGGATCTCTGATTCCTGCCCTCGTAATCGGTATTTTCTCATCGCCTAACTGGGCCATTATCTTTGGCAACATTCTCGGCACCCTTTTCTATGGCGCTGCCATGATCGCTATCAGCATGTTTCTCTCTTCACTGACCGAAAACCAGATTGTTGCCGCCATCAGCTCGATGGGGGTTGCAGTTTTTTTGATGGTGATCGACCAAATCAGCTCGATCGTGAGCAATACGGTCGTCACTCAGATCATCAGCTGGATTTCCTTTAACACCCGCTATAAAACATTTACTTCCGGCGTCTTTGACCTTTCTTCACTGGTCTTTTTCCTGTCGGTCGCTGCGGCTTTTGTCTTCCTGACGGCACGTCGTCTGGAAGGCCGCCGCTGGAACTAAGGAGGTGTACTCGATGAAAAGTACAAAAGATCCTCAGGAAAAAGCCGCTCAAAAAGCAGCTAAGAAAGCAAAAAAAGAAGCGGTCAAGGCTCAGAAAAAGGCTTTCCACAAACCTTTAAAAGAGACTCTCCGCTCTCCAAAATTCCGACACGGTACCGCCGCCAATGTATTTACCGTTGGACTTCTTGCCGTTTTGGTATTGCTGAATGTTTTTGCCAGCATACTGGTTCAAAAGTATCCCAGCCTTAATTTGGATATGACTACCGGCGGGCTTAATTCTCTAAGCGATACTACAAAAGATGTGGTGAAAAACGTCTCTCAGGAGACTGATATTTATATTCTAGCTTCAGAAGCTCAGGTAAAAGGTGACGAGATTCTTTCAAACTATGGCATCAAATACAGCCAAGTCGCGAATCTCTGCGCCAAAATGACAGAGATGAATCCCAATATCAAGATTTCGTATAAAGATCTCGATACCGACCCCAGTTTTGCTTCCGGATATTCCAGTGAAAAGCTTTCCGCCGGAGATATTATCATCAAAACTGCCAGCCGATACCGTCATATCGCCTATACCGACTTATTTAACATCAGCTCTGACTACACCGGCTCTACCGCCATCTATTCTCTGGTGGATTCCACACTAGCCAGTGCAATCAACAACGTAAATGCAAATACTCTGCCCATTGTTGCCTTTGATACAGGGCACCAGGAGCAGCTTGATACTACCGCGATGGGAAAAATTCTTTCCGGCAGCAATTTTGAAACAAAATCTTTTAGTCTTTTGACTGATGCAATTCCAGATAATACTCAACTGATTGTTCTTGCTACCCCTTCTAATGATCTAACAACCGATGAGGTTGAAAAACTGGAATCCTATCTGAAAGATTCTTCCCGCGCTGTTGACCGCGGCCTTGCGGTGACATTCTACCCCAATCAATCTGCAATGCCGAATTTGACAGCACTCCTAAAAGAATGGGGCATTGAACCGCAGCGCAATTATGTTGCTGAAAGCAATTCACAAAAGTATTTGAGCCAAGACCCAACCTATCTTCTAGCACAGGCGCAAAGCAGTGTAACGCTTAACAGCAACCATTCTTATAACCTTTTGATTGCTCCTGCGAGCGTTCCTTTCAATTTGCTTTTCTCCGAACAAAATGGAATCAAAACGTATTCTTTAATGAAAACTTCATCTACCTGTTATGCGCTGAGCATGGATCAACAGGCAACCGGTGAGGAGAAAAACAATCAGCAGGCGTTTGATATTGCCGTTCTTGCGCAGAGTACCGTCTCTTCTAACGGAAACGATTATCACGCAAATGTAGTAGCTCTGGGCAGTTCTCCTTTCTTTGTGGACGGAATTGTCAACTCCAGTACCTTTAACAATTCGACCTGGACCGCTGATCTTGCGCGCTACATGACCGGCAGCAATGACAGCGGCACGATCCCCACAAAATCTGTGCAAACCAACACCATGGATATTTCGATTCCTGCCGGTGCGATTCATTTTCTGGGAATCGGTGTCTTTACCCTTTTGATTCCAATGTGCTTTGCAGTCGCCGGAATTGTGGTTTACCGCAAGAGGAGGCGTCTATAAGTGAAATCCTCTCCCAAAAACAAATTTGTGATTCTGGGAATTTGGGCAGTGGCTCTGATCGCTGGGATTGCCGCTCTCAATTTTTTAGGAAACCGTTCGGGCAGTTCTGCCTCTTCTTCTGTTTCTACAACCGAGATTTCGCTTTTGAATCAAGGACTCTCCAATCTAACCCAGATAGAAGTACAAAATTCCAGCGGCAGCTATACATTAGTCCGTGACGAATCAGGAACCCTGGCTGCCCAATCCTCGTCTTCCGGCGGCAGCACTGATCCTGTTTTTACAATCAAAGAGCTTTCTGGCTATGATCTTGATTCTACCGCTGTAAAAGCAGCTGCACAAAATGGCTGTGCGCTCTCCGCTTCGAAAGCGATCGATGTATCTTCCGGTACTTCCAGCACTTCCGGATTCGGCCTGGAAAATCCGCAGGCAACCATGAAAATGACTTATGAAGACGGATCGACCGCCACCCTTCTGATTGGCGGGCAACCGCCGCTTTCGGAATCCAGCCGATATGTACAGCTTGAGGGCAGTGATACGATTTACATTGCCGGAATCGAAGATGCCATTCTCGGGGATAAATCGATCTTCCTCTCAAAACAGCTTACAAATCTTACTTCTACATCCAGTTCTGTCTCCGTCCAAAAGCTGAGTCTTAAAAACAAAAACAGCACGATTGAAATTTTGCCTACTTCCTCCGGAGACGGTTACACCGTCAATGGACAGCCGGGCGATCATGACAAAATTGCTGCACTTGGAAATCAACTGGGTGACACTTCCGCTGTCAGCGTTACCTTAATGAATCCTACCAAAGATCAGCTCAAAAGCTATGGCCTCGATTCCCCTGCCTCCGTCGTTTCCTTTACAATTAACGGCGAGAGTCACACCTTTAAAATCGGGAATCTCTCTGACAGCCGTTATGCTTTGATGATGGACGACCGACCGGTTATCTATCAGCTTTCTTCCAGCGGCGCCTCTTGGATCAACGCTTCTGCTCTGACCTATCGGCAGCTAAATCCGATCTCTCAAAAGCAAGAAGACACCGCTTCTTTAAAAGCGGAAGGAAACGGCTCTGTTTATAATTTTTCTACAGCCCGTGAAGTTGATGAAAACAGTTCTACAGAAGATAATTCCACTTATAAGTACACCTATTCTTTAAATGGAACCGCACTTTCGAGCAGTGACAATTATCTTTCTTTCTGGAGCAGTTTTCAAAACCTAAAAATTGCAGATGAAGGATCGTCTGTTTCCGGAACACCGGAATGGACTTTCACCCTAACCGGATATGACGGCAGCAAAACCATTTATACCTTTTATAAAGTTTCCGATCTACAGGAAACAGTGGCCGTAAACGGCACTGTTTTTGGCAACTTAGACCGTTCTGATTTTACCCCTGTGATCCAAGCTCTTACCTCGTGCAAATAAAAAAGGCACTCTCCTATGAATTACAACTAGGGGAGTGCCTTTTATTTATTCTGCTTTTTTATTGATAAACTTTGCATGAAATTTTCCGTATAGAATGGTTTGCTCGGAATAAAGCCCTGTATAGCCGGACAGCATGTACGAAATTGCACATGCAAGGAAAAAATATGGTGCGGTGTCATATCCAAAAAGAGAACAGCTTAAAAACAAAGCTGTAATTGGACAGTTGACTACGCCGCAAAATAGGCAGACGAGGCCGACTGCTGCACCAATTCCTGGGTCAATTCCTAAAAGTCCGCCCATCCAGCATCCGAATGTCGCACCAATATAGAAGCTTGGCACAATCTCGCCGCCTTTAAATCCTGCGCCTAAGGTAAGCCCTGTCAGAATGATTTTTAATAGAAACGCTTCCGGTCTGGCCTCGCCGCCGATCGCACGTTCAATAATATCTCCGCCGGCTCCCTCGTAATCATGTACGCCCGTCAAAAGTGTCACCAAAATGACAAGAACTCCTCCGACTGCTACCCGGATATACGGGTTCGGAAAAAAATGCTGATAAAACTTTCCAAAGAGACGAAGCGCTCTGCAAAACAGGATTGCGACCAAGGCACAGAGCCCTGCAAGAACTGCGATTTGCAGCGCTGGAATCAAACTGATCCCGTGCTCCGACGCATTCAGTACAAAATGAGTTGGAATCGCACCAAAACTCTCTGCAATTCCAGACGCCAGCAAGCAGGAAATACAAACTGGTACCAACGCCGAATAATACATCACACCAACGCTGGTTATTTCCAGTGCAAAAACAGCCGCAACTACCGGCATTCCAAATAGCGCTGAAAAAACAGAGCCCATTCCGCACATAGTTACCACATGCAGCGCATTCTCGTCCAACTTCATTAAACGTCCCAATCGATAGCCTAAGCTACCGCCGATTTGCAATGCAGCGCCTTCTCTGCCGGCAGAACCGCCAAATAAATGAGTAATACTGGTCGAAATAAAAATCAGTGGTGCCATTTTAGCAGGCAATGGTTCTTTCTCCCGAATAGATAGCAGTATCAAATTCGTCCCACGGCTTTTCTCTACACCACAGGAACGATATAACCAAACAATCAGAAGGCCGCCCAGAGGCAAAAAATACAGCAGCCATTCATGCGTGCTTCTTGTATCTGTACACCATTCGAGTGCGTAATAAAAAAGCGTTCCGACCAAACCGCCAATAAAAACTCCAATGATCACACTTAAAAAT
>DHOF01000130.1:451-923 GCA_002411615.1 Ruminococcaceae bacterium UBA5397 | reverse complement strand
TAAAAATACCCAGCGAAAAAAGATGGTCAAATATTCTTTGATCTGATTTGCTTTTTTTCTAAGCTTTTCTTTATGTTCCTCTCTAATCTGCAAAAAATCCGCATCTCCTTTGATAAGCTTTCTTAAATTTATTATAGAGTAGCCTCTCTTAAAAAACAAGTATTCCTCATATATCCTTTTGATTTGGTAAATTTTTATAAAAAGAAAAGCGAAATCTTTCGTTTTTAAAAGATTCCGCTTTTTTATGTTTTTTATAAAAATAAAATTTAAATTAATCTGCGCTGTTGATTATCCCGCAGATGATTAAAATTGTGCTGCGGTCGTTTTCCAGGCTGATAGAAATAAACAAATTTGATAGAAAAAATATCGCAGGTAATAAAGAAATCGGACTGATCATCATAAATGGTAATAAAAGTACGGCCTACATGAACAAGCACTCCCTGCTTACGCATAATTAGATCGGTTCCGATCA
>DHOF01000130.1:0-292 GCA_002411615.1 Ruminococcaceae bacterium UBA5397 | reverse complement strand
GCATAATTAGATCGGTTCCGATCAGAAACTCGGCAACGATGTATTCTCCAATATTTTCAGAAAGTGTTTTTTGCAACGTCCCACGCATCTCTTCCGAGTCAAATTTTTCATTGGGTGGCAAATAAAATCGATTGTTTTGGAGCAATTCCTTTATACTTTCATTGGAACCTTGACGCCAATCATATTTTTCCACTTCTTTCTGACGGCTGCTGCCGGCGACTTGGCTAGACTGATTATTTGTCATATTTGTTGTATTGGCCATAGAGAATGCCTCCTTTAGGTTGTTGCATAA
>DHOF01000136.1:5037-11988 GCA_002411615.1 Ruminococcaceae bacterium UBA5397 | reverse complement strand
TAAACCAAATGTATTAAAATTTTCGCCTCTACAGTCTGCGGCAAGTCAGATCATATCGCCTTATCAACAGACTAGAACTGTCGAGCAGCTGCAGATTCCTCAAAAAGCAGCCCCGACTATCCTGCAGGACTCGAAGCAAAATTTCTATTCTCAAGCTTTTTTAGACGACAATCAAGCTCCACTGCAAATAGATTTACAAGAGCCCGCTTCGCAGTCTTCTCTTCCCGAAAATGAGCCTATTTCTTTTGAAAAATCGCAGAAAGAGAAACTAAATGAAACGCATTCGGAAGATTTGTTGGAAAAAAGTTCTGCGCCACTAGTCCAAAAAGAGCAGCCTCAGCCTCCTCAGCAAACATTGAAACTTGTAGGTGAAGCGTTCGGAACTTATATTATTCTCGAACGAGGAGAAGACGAACTTTTACTAATTGATAAACATGCGGCTCATGAGCGTATGATTTATGAAAAGCTTCGCCGAGAATCCGGAGAAATTCCGCAGCAGATGCTTTTGCAGCCGATTCCTGTTGTATTGGAAAAGAATGAATATGCAGCGGTTCTTGATCACCTCGATATGTTTGAAAAGGCCGGATTCGGGCTGGAGGACTTCGGAACAGGGACGGTTCTAATCCGAAGCGCACCGATTCTACTGATTGAAGATGCAGCTTCTGCCGTTATGGAGATGGCGGGATATCTTGCGCAAAATAAAACGGATATTTCAACCGAAAAGCAGGACTGGCTCTATCACAATGTTGCCTGCAGAGCAGCGGTCAAGGCGGGGGATGAGAGTTCACCGATGGAACTTGCTGATCTGGCAGAGCGGCTGGAAAAGAATCCAGACATTCGATATTGCCCACACGGACGTCCGGTTTCTATTGTTTTAAAACGAAAAGATTTGGAACGCCAATTTGGCAGAATTCAGTAGATTTTAGGATTGCATTTTATCAGATTTCCGGTTACAATAATATGAGTTTACATAAATTTTGATTTTATAGAGGAGGAAAGGGGATTGTCAGAGCGAATTCCAGTTGGAGCAGTTGTAGGCCCAACTGCTTCCGGAAAGAGTCGGCTGGCGGTCGCGCTTTGTAAAAGTCTTTCCGGAGAAGTGATTTCAGCGGATTCCATGCAGATTTATCGTGGAATTCCGATCGGAACGGCACAACCTTCTCAGAAAGAAATGGAAAACATTCCGCACCATTTGATTGGATTTTTGCCGCTTGATCAGCCTTTTAGCGTAGCAGATTATGTGAAACTGGCGGAACAGGCAGTAAACGAGGTGCGAAGCAGAGGAAAATTCCCAATGTTATGTGGTGGGACGGGCCTTTATATTCGCAGCTTTTTACACAATATCGATTTTGAACAGGCGACGGGAGATCACGCTTTTCGCACTGCGCTCGAAAAGCGCTGGGAAAACGGAGAGGGTGATCTTCTATATCGAGAACTGCAGACGCTTGATGAAAAGGCTGCCGAGAAGATTCATCCGAATAACGAAATTCGAGTGATTCGCGCATTGGAGCTTTTGAAGTCTACTGGAAAAACTGCACAGGAGCGGGAAAAAGAATCTCAAAAGGCCCCGAGCCCATATGATTGTTGCATGATAGGGCTTAATTTTCGCAGTCGCGAAATTCTTTATCAGAGGATTAATGAACGAGTAGACCAAATGATGAAGCAAGGACTTTTGGAAGAAGCCCAAAAAGTGTTTTGCGAGGCAAAGGGTTCCACTGCGATTCAGGCGATTGGTTATAAAGAATTAAAGCCTTATTTTGAAGGGATCTGTTCTTTGCCCGAAGCTGTAGACTGCTTAAAGCAGCATACCAGAAATTATGCAAAACGGCAGCTTACATGGTTTCGCCGTGAAGAAAAAACACATTGGCTTTTTATTGAAGACTATCCTGATTTTACGGCGCTTTGTCAAGCTGCGCTGCATATTTTCGAGACAAATTGGGGGGCTGACAAAGAATGACAAATCCTAGAATTAAAAAAATTGCGGCGACATTTGCTGCATTGTTGATTTTTACTTTTTTGGGTTATCAAATTTATCGGGTCAATTTTGCAAAACAAGTAACCGAAGAGGCACTCTATAAGACTGTTTCTGAAAAAATACAGGCGACCGGATATGCAATTCGCAGTGAAAATGTAATTACAAATCCTTATGGTGGCGTTTTGCAGTACGCGGTTTCCGACGGCGGCCGTGTATCGAGCAACGGTACAGTAGCAACTGCGTACAGCAGCGTAACAACCGCCGGAACCAAAGATCAGCTGGATGCTCTTAAAAACGAGAAACAGCTTTTGACCGACCTGCAGAATCCCGGTAATTCCTATGCGGACAGTTTGGAAACGGTTGGACAGCAGATTTCAAAGCAGATGATTTCTCTTTTAAATAATTCCGAATCCGGGACCAGCATTACGACAGATAAGCAGCAGCTGCAATATCTGCTAAACAAGCGCCAGATTATTGCAGGAAAGTCCCCCGATTTTTCCAGCCGCCTTTCTGAAATTGAAACACAGATCACACAACTTAGCGGAACAAGCAATGGACAAGCTCTTGGAACGGTAACAACCGATAAAGCAGGCTTCTTTTCCAGCCATGTTGACGGATATGAGAATTTATTTCCGATCAATTCTGTTACCACATTGACAGCTGATGATTTGGAAAAAGAATATCCCAAGGGAACAGTACAGGATCATACGGTAGGAAAGGTCGTCAATGACTTTTTTTGGTATTTTGCCTGTACGGTTCCGGCAAAAGATGCAAATCGTTTTAAACTAGAAAATACGGTAACACTTTCGTTTCCGTTTGCATCTGCTGATGAGATTCCAGCGACAATCGTGGCAATCAATCAGCAAGATGAAAATTCAGATGCAGCGATTATTTTAAAATGTGACAGAATGAATGCGAACCTTGTAAATTTAAGAAAAGAAACCGCAGAGATTACGGTTAATCAATATAGCGGCATTCAGGTCAGTCAAAAAGCCATTCACTTTGAAACCTTGACAAAGGATGTTAAACAGGCAGATGGAACTGTTACAAAACAAACGCAAAAAGTTCCGGGCGTTTATGTAATGTATGGGACTGAAATGCGCTTCTGTCAAATCGTTCAGCTTTATGGAGATGGGACGTATGTTTACTGTGATCCTTCTCCAAGTGCGGATGCACTGATGACGGATGATACCGTAAAACAATATGATCAAGTAATTATTGAAGGGACCGATTTGTATGATGGAAAAGTTATCGACTAAAAATTTACAGGAACGGTTTCGAGCAGTAGAAGAAAATCTTGAAGAAATTGAACATAATGTAACGGCAGCAGCGCAGAAGGCTGGAAAAACACGCGCAGATATTACCGTGCTTGCCGCAACGAAAACAGTTCCGGTCGAAATTATCAATCATAGCATCGAAAAGGGAATTGCTTACATCGGCGAAAACAAAGTGCAGGAACTGATGGATAAATACGATGCTTATGAAAAAGACAAAGCCCAAGTCCATTTTATCGGCCATCTGCAGGTGAATAAGATTAAATACCTTGTCGGGCGTGTACAAATGATTCAAAGTGTCGACAGTATGAAACTTGCAAAAGAAATTTCACGCCTTTCTCAGAAGAGAGAAGTACAGACAAAAATTTTGGTCGAAGTGAATATCGGGCGTGAAGAGAATAAGTCCGGGGTGTTGCCGGAAAATTTGGAATCATTGCTGGAAGAGATTTCAGAGCTTCCCAATATTTCGGTTTGCGGGTTGATGGCAATTCCCCCCGCAAATGTTAAAAAAGAAGAAACTTTGCACTACTTTTCACAAATGTACGAATATTTTGTTGACATGAGCAGAAAAAAATTAGATAATGTCTCTATGGACTATTTATCGATGGGGATGTCTGCGGATTATGCAGAAGCCATTGAATGTGGTGCTAATATGGTGCGAATTGGCTCAGCGCTTTACGGCGCACGAGATTACAGTAAGAAAAACGTGTAGGAGGTTTTTACACAATGGCTGGTTTTATCCAAAAGTTTAAAGAAATGTGGAATCCGCCGGATGACGAGTATGATTATGATGATTACGATGAGCGGGAAGAACAGCAGGACGACAATAATGCGGCAGCTGCGGCTCCCCATACTCGTGAACGTCGCTCAGAGGCACCGGAATATGATAAGGGGCCTCGGAATATAGAAAAGCGGGACGATAGCAATAAAGTAGTAAATATTCATGCAACTGCACAGCTGCAGGTAGTAGTCTTCCGTCCTGAGCATTTTGGAGAAGAGACTTGTTCTGTTGCAGATGAGCTCTTAAAGATGCACACTGTCGTTTTAAATCTGGAAAATACACAAAAAGATGTTTCCAGAAGAATTATTGATTTTCTAAGCGGCGTTGCATATGCCAATGGCGGAAAGATCAAGCGCGTTGCGACAAACACCTTTATCATCACTCCGTATAATGTGGATTTGATGGGAGAAGACGTGATGGACGAGCTGGAAAACACCGGCTTATACTTCTAAAATGTCATTTTCCCCAAAGCAGCAGATGCCTGGTGATGCGGTTTTGCTTGCAAAAATAAAAGATGCGGTTGCTCTTTCTCAGCAAAGAGGCTATGCACATTTTGTTGGTTTCTTAGATGAGCGGGCAGCAGCAGTTTCAAGACAATATATGGAATCCACCTATTTTAAAAACTATATGCTGTGGGGAGGCTTCGCCGAAGCAGAGCGTGTAGTTTTTGGTGCATTTCCGGATTTTCTAGAGCCATCTCCAGAAGCTTTTCCGATCAGCGCTGTCACTGCTTCTTTTCGCCAATGCGATCTTTTGTCGCACCGCGATTTTTTGGGAGCATTTTTGGGGATAGGGTTAAAGCGGGAATCTATTGGGGACATCTTGGTAGAACAGGGAAGAGCGATTGTCTTTTGCCGAGAAGAATTGAAACCTTTTTTGCTTTCTCAAATTGTAAAAGTCGGCAGAGTAGGGGTCAAACTTTCAGAAGGAGCGAAAAAGCCGCTGCCGCATGCACATGCTTATCAGGAAGTGAACGGTGTGGTTGCTTCTGCGCGTCTTGACTGTTTGACTGCTGCTATGATTGGAATGAGCCGTGAAAAGGCAGCTGCTATGATTGCTGCGGGAGCGGTAGAAATCAATCATTTTGTGCAGATTTCTTCATCAAAGGAATTGCAAGAGGGTGATTTGCTTTCTATTCATGGAAAAGGGCGTTATCAGATTACCCGGCTAGGGCCTGTTACAAAAAAAGGACGATTAAGTTTCGTAGGGAAAAAGTATGTATAAATAATGGAGGACGATCTCATGCTATCTTTAAATGATATTGTGAATGTAAGTTTTCGCAAGGCCGGCCGCGGCTACAATGCGGAAGACGTCGATAATTTTATCGATCAGATTCGAGAATCTTATGATACGCTGATGAAAAAGACAATCGAGCAGCATGATCAGCTGGAAGCTGCCGAAAAAGAAAAAGCACAGTTTGATAAAAAACTTCAGGTTTTAGCGGATAAGATTCAGGAATATCGGCAGGAAGAGGATGGTATAAAATCAGCTCTCCTCAGCGCTCAGAAATTGGGCGATGCTTCTTTGCGGGAAGCACGCCATAAATCCGAAGTGATTTTAAATGATGCAAATATGAAGGCGGAGAAGATTGTTGCCGATGCCCAAAATCAGGTCAAGAATCAGCAGGAAGGCCTGAACGAAATGAAGCGTCAGGTAAGTGACTTCCGCTCCAAACTTCTGGATATGTATAAACAGCATTTAACATTAATCAATTCACTTCCGCATTCAGAAAAGCCAGCTTCTAAAATGGAAAAAGATTCTGTAAAAAAAGAAGAGACAGTATCACCTGAAGAGAAAGAGCCGAAAGAAATCGTGAGTGAAAATGCTCCTGAAGTTCAGCAGACAGCAAAAGAAATAACGGAGCCAAAAGAAGAGAAAGAATCCAGCCAACCTGAGCCAGTGAGCTTTGCACCGGCTAAAGAGGATAAAAATGCGATGGATCAGGTTCCGAGCGAGTATATTTTGCAGCCTAATGAAATGCCGCGTTTTGATGGTAGCGTTCCAGATGTTCAGAGGGCAAAAGACCGTCACCATGAAATTAAATTTGGGGATGGATATGATGTAGATACCGATGCGGAAGAGGATATTTTCGGAAAACAGAACTGATTTTTTCGAAGTAATGCGGTGCCTTTTTATGCAGTGGCGAGATTTTAATTGAGGAGATAGAAACCTATGGATTATAAGAGTACCTTGAATTTGCCTAAAACCACATTCCCTATGCAGGCCGGTTTGCCAAAAAGAGAACCTACCATGCTGCAGGAGTGGAATCAGGATCATCTTTACGAGAAAGTTATGAAGAAAAATGAGGGCAAACCTGTTTTTGTTCTGCATGACGGTCCTCCGTATGCCAATGGAGATATTCATTTGGGAACGGCACTTAATAAAGTTTTAAAAGACATTATTGTGCGTTATAAGAATATGTCAGGCTTTCAGGCACCTTATGTTCCGGGCTGGGATACCCATGGTCTTCCGACAGAGTTAAAAGCGCGTAAAAAAGCTGGAGTCGGAAATTCCACAACAATTTCGAATTTGGAACTGCGTAAACTTTGCAGAGAATTTGCTCTTGGATATCTAAATGACCAAAGAGAAGAATTTCGCCGCTTGGGTGGAATCGGGGATTGGGAACATCCTTATGTAACGCTTACCCATGATTTTGAAGCAAAACAGATTGAAATCTTTTCCAATATGGCAACAAAGGGATTAATTTATCGTGGATTAAAGCCTGTCTATTGGTGCCCGGAATGCAAAACTGCTTTGGCAGAAGCGGAAATTGAATATGCAGAAGATCCTTGCGATTCTATTTTTGTAAAATTCCGTGTGATTGATGATAAGGGCCTTTTCACTGCAAAAGGCGCTGATCTTGCTCATACTTATTTTGTGATTTGGACAACGACGACTTGGACTATTCCTGCAAATGAGGC
>DHOF01000136.1:3768-4791 GCA_002411615.1 Ruminococcaceae bacterium UBA5397 | reverse complement strand
TATGTAATGGCTTCTGCTCTGTACGAAAATGTCATGAAGCAGGCAGGCCTTACAGATTATAAAGTAGTTGCTACTTTTAAAGGCAGTGACTTGGAACTCATTAAGACACAGCATCCGTTCCTTGATAGGGTCTCTCCGATTATTCTGGGAAATCATGTAACACTGGAAAGTGGTACCGGATGTGTTCATACAGCTCCTGGACACGGTATTGATGACTATAACGTCTGTCAGAATTATCCGGATCTGCCGATTATTGTTCCGGTAGATGCAAATGGATATTTGACAAGCGAAGCAGGGGAGCGCTTTGCTGGGCTCTCCACAAAAGAAGCAAATAAAGCGATTGCTGATTATTTGGTGGAGATTGGGGCAATGTTTGCAACACAAAAGATTATCCATCAATATCCGCATTGCTGGCGTTGTAAGAAACCGGTTTTGTTCCGTGCAACAGAACAGTGGTTTTGTTCTATCGATGCCATTAAAGATCAGGCTGTCGAAGAAATTAATAAAGTAAAATGGATTCCTGAATGGGGCCGCGATCGTATCACCTCGATGGTTCGGGAAAGAAATGACTGGTGCATTTCTCGTCAGCGCCGCTGGGGTGTTCCAATTCCGATTTTCTATTGCAAAGATTGTGGAGAGCCGCTCATCAGCGCAGAAGCCATGAAGCGTGTGTCTGATTTGTTCCGTGAAAAAGGCAGCGACGCGTGGTATGAACTTTCCGCTGAGGAGATTTTACCCAAAGGCACAAAGTGCGCAAAATGCGGCTGTGGAGAGTTTACAAAAGAAAGCGACATCATGGATGTCTGGTTTGATTCCGGAGTTACGCATGCAGCAGTAGCTGATCAGCGTCCGGAACTTCATTGGCCTGCCGATCTCTATTTGGAGGGCGCCGACCAGTATCGCGGTTGGTTCCAGTCCAGCCTTCTCACCAGCGTTGCATGGAGAGGAAAAGCCCCGTATAAAGCTGTTTGCACACATGGTTGGGTGGTAGATGGCGAGGGCCGCAAGATGAGTAAGTCTCTT
>DHOF01000136.1:448-3469 GCA_002411615.1 Ruminococcaceae bacterium UBA5397 | reverse complement strand
GATATTCGTATTTCAAAGGAAATTCTCAAACAGCTTTCTGATGCTTATCGTAAGATTCGCAATACGGCGCGCTTTATCCTTGGCAATTTGAGCGATTTTGATCCGGATCATGATATGCTTCCTATGGAAGAGCTGGAAGATATTGACCGTTGGGCACTGGTTAAATTTGACGAACTGATTAAAAAGACGGTGGAAGGCTATGAAACATTGGAGTTTCATAATGCCTACCATGCAATCCATAATTTTTGCGTTGTAGATATGAGTAACTTCTATCTGGATGTATGTAAGGATCGTCTTTATACTGAAAAAGCGGATAGCCATACACGTCGTGCGGCGCAGACGGTCATGTTCCGAATCCTTAGTGGAATGGCCCGTCTGATCTCGCCTATTTTGGCTTTTACTTCTGATGAAATTTGGCATAGCATGCCTCATCTTGCAAGTGAAGATGCCGAAAATGTTGTACTCAATGAGTTCCCGCGGCCTTCTGGTATTAAAGTGGATGAAGCATTCCTTGCAAAATGGGATCGGATTCATGAGATTCGTGATGATGTGAAAAAGGCTCTCGAGCTTGCCCGAAAAGAGAAAGTGATTGGATCTTCTCTAGATGCAAAAGTTCAGTTGTTCTGTGACGGAGATCTATATGATTTTGTAAATGAACAGAAAAAAGAGCTTTTAACCGCATTGATTGTTTCTCAGCTGGAAACTGTAAAAGGCGGTTCCGGAGAGTTTACCGAGGTAGCACTTCAGGGGCTGAGTATTACGGTCAAACACGCCGAAGGTCAAAAATGTGCGCGTTGCTGGGTATATAGTGATGAGGTTGGCAAAAACGCAGATCATCCTGATCTTTGTGAGCGCTGTGCGCATGTGATTGGATAAAAAAACAAATGATTAAAAAAGCGGGGCGGATAATTGCTGCTCCGCTTTTATTCTATAGAGAGACGGGTGGGACGATATGGGTTCTGTTTCAAAAATGAAAAAGAAAAAACCGCTGTTTTGTTTATTGGCTTTTGTGTTTGCAGGATTAGCAGCGGGAATGGATCAGTGGATTAAATGGATCGTCGTTGAGAATATAAAACCGATTAAGGGAATTAATGTGATTCCTCAGTTTTTTTCCTTGTTTTATCTTGAAAATCGAGGAGCTGCTTTCAGCATTTTTGAAAATAAACAGTTGTTTTTAATTCTATTTACTTCACTGCTTTGTGTCGTAATTATTGGAATGATCCTTTTTTATAAGTCACAAAATGCATGGTCATGGGTTGCCTGCGTCCTTGTTTTGGGTGGAGGAATCGGCAATCTAATTGACCGAATCCGATTAGGATATGTGGTGGATTATTTAAAATTCAGCTTTTTTCCCCCGGTATTTAATTTTGCGGATATCTGTGTTGTTACTGGGGTGATTCTTTTCATAATTCATGTGCTCGTAGGAGAATATGCCCATAAATAGTTTGAGAAGGCAGAAGTATGACAGGAAAAAAATTCGAATTGGTTGTTGATCATTCTGGGACGGGGCAGAGGCTTGATAAATATTTAGGCAGTGCTGTTGAAGGACTCACGAGATCAGCGGCAGAAAAGCTAATTTTATCGGGAAATGTGACGCGTGAAGGGGAAACACTTTCGAAAAAAGAGATCCTTAAAGAAGGACAGCTTCTACACCTTTTCATTCCAGACCCGGAGCCACTTGATGTAAAGGCCGAGAACATTCCTTTAGAAATCATGTATGAAGATGATGATTTGCTGGTTGTCAATAAGCCAAAGGGAATGGTGGTACATCCGGCACCCGGAAATCATGACGGAACCTTGGTGAATGCACTTTTGGCGCATTGTGGAGATAGCCTTTCCGGGATTAATGGAGTGATTCGTCCAGGAATTGTTCATCGGATTGATAAAGACACCAGTGGATTGTTAATTGTTGCAAAGAACGATTATTCCCATCGAAAATTGGCAGAGCAGATTAAAGTCCATAGCTTTACACGTTTATATGAGGCGGTCGTCCATGGAAATCTGAAGGAAGAATCCGGAACGGTGGATGAACCGATTGGGCGTCATCCAATCGAGAGAAAAAAGATGGCAGTTACAGAAAAAAATTCGAGATCCGCAATTACGCATTATACTGTTTTAAAACGATATTCACAGTTTACACATGTTCGTTTAAAGCTGGAAACAGGCAGGACTCATCAGATTCGGGTTCATATGGCTTTTCTTGGTCATCCGGTTGCAGGAGATCCGCTTTATGGGCCGAAACATCCGGTTCCAGGGCTTAACGGACAGTGTCTGCACGCGCGGACCATCGGGTTTATTCATCCGAGAAGCGGAGAATACATGGAATTCACTTCAGAATTGCCACCGTATTTTAAAGAGTTCCTAAAAAAGCTGGAGAATTTATATGGAGCGTGACAATTGGGAGATAGAAGTGCTGGTCGGATTGGCAGCAATTTTGGCGGCAGTCTGTATCGGATTTAATTTATTCTTTGTCCCTAGTGTTAGTCCGTCTGTTGTAGCGGTCACAACAGATGTGCAAGACGTTTCAAGCGCTTATAATGGGAAAGTTCATTTAAATACAGCGTCGGAATCCGCATTGCAGGAATTAGATGGAATAGGCCCTGCTTTAGCGAAAAGGATTGTAGAGTATCGGGAAACACACGGAAAATTTACTTCGATCGAAGATTTAAAAAATGTAAGGGGAATCGGTGATCAGCTGTTTAATCAGATTCGGGACCAAATTGATCTGTTATAATTAAAAAAAGGAACCAGATTTTTACGCTGGTTCCTTTTTTAATTTGCAATCATATTTTATTTTCAAGTTTAAACGCTTATACTTCAGGATGATCTCCGAAAGAAATTCCAATTTCCCGTGCAGTGCGAATCACCTCGTTGTCTAATGGGACACGCTTTAGTTTTCCGGCTACTTCTGATAAGGGAACAGGGACAATCGCTCCGTTTTGTAGGGCTACCATATTCCCAAACTTTTTTTCTGCAATCAAATTTGCGGCTGCGGTACCGAAGCGGGTGGAAAGGACACGG
>DHOF01000136.1:0-202 GCA_002411615.1 Ruminococcaceae bacterium UBA5397 | reverse complement strand
AGGGCATGGACTGCCGCCGCGCTGGAAATGACCCGGTACTGTTACTCGAATTTCCTGTCCGGTCTTTTGACCTAGCCTTTCGGCAATTCGGTAGCTGATGGAGGGATATTGAGTCTCAAGAGTTCTTGCGGCTTTGAGTTGCTTTTTGCTTAAAGCTGATTCCTCTTTGGAAATAGCACCTTCTGCTACTGCAAGAATGGAA
>DHOF01000160.1:21288-29717 GCA_002411615.1 Ruminococcaceae bacterium UBA5397 | reverse complement strand
TGGACAGTGGGGAAAATGGTTCCCTGATCTGCTTAGAGAAAAGGGCATAGACTTGGCAGCACATCCAAATATGGATATTCGAGAATATATTAATGATATGCCGGACTGCCTTGCTGCGGCAGATCTTGTAATCTGTCGTGCAGGCGCCATCACACTTTCGGAGCTGCAGGCCGTCGGGCGCGCATCACTCATTATTCCAAGCCCGAATGTTGCGGAAAATCATCAGTATCATAATGCGATGTCCATGGTAAAACGCAACGCTGCATGGATTTTGGAAGAAAAAGATCTAACCGGCCAAACGCTGATTAAAAAGGTAGAACAGCTTTTCCAAAAGCCGGAAACAATTGAACATTTGGCAGAAAATGCTAAAAAAATGGCGATTGTAGATGCCAATGAGCGAATCTATAAACTAATTTTGGAAGTGCTTAGAGAGAATCATAAAGCGTAGAGAATGACATTCGCAAAATTCCCTGCATAGTATGGGAAAGATTATGTGGGGGTGTTGTCTATGCCAAAATTAAAAATTGCCGGTCCCTGTCGATTACAGGGCGAAGTTTCCGTTCAGGGGGCGAAGAACAGCGCCCTGCCTCTATTGGCGGCTTCTATTTTATGCCGAGGAGAATGTATTTTACACAACTGCCCACAGCTTTCAGATGTTCGTATTTCTACAGAAATCCTCCGAAAGCTGGGCTGCCGGGTCCTTTCGGAACGAGATACCATCTGCATAGATGCACGTGAGGTTTCTTCTTTTCAGATTCCGGATGACCTGATGAGAGAAATGCGTTCGTCAATTATTTTTTTAGGGGCAATTCTGGGCCGTACCGGCTGCGCAGTTTTAGGTTTTCCAGGCGGGTGTGAATTAGGGCCGCGGCCGATTGATTTACATTTGGAAGCTCTACGGAAAATGGGGGCTTCCATTGTAGAAGATCATGGACGGCTGCTCTGTGAAACGCCTAGCGGGCTTCATGGCGCTCATATTGCATTGAGTTTCCCCAGTGTCGGTGCAACGGAAAATGTGCTTTTAGCAGCATCGTGCGCAAAGGGAATCACTCTTCTTGAAAATGCGGCGCATGAGCCGGAAATTTGTGACCTTGCCGATTTCCTTAATAGCTGCGGCGCGAAAATTCGCGGAGCGGGAAGCAGCACGATTGAAATCGAAGGGGTAGAGGAGCTTAACGGATGTGAGCATTGGGTGATCCCAGATAGGATTGCGGCTGCAACCTTTTTGGCAGCGGGTGCAGCAACATACAGCACAATCACTTTGCGCAATATTGATCCGCAGCATCTTACCCCAATATGGCCCGTGTTTGAAGAGGCAGGCTGTAATCTTACCTTATTTCGTGACGCGGCGGTTTTAGTTCCGCCTAAAAAGCTTCATCGTATCAAGCTGATCAGAACAATGCCGTATCCAGGATTTCCCACAGACGCACAGGCACCTTTAATGGCAATGACAACACAGTGCCAAGGTACGAGTATGTTTGTGGAAAATATTTTTGAGAGTCGGTATAAACATGTTGGAGAGCTGCTTCGTCTTGGTGCGCATATTCGTGTAGATGGACGGGTAGCTGTTGTCGAGGGTCCCAGTAAACTTTCCGGGACAACGGTTCAAGCTGCAGATTTGCGTGGCGGAGCGGCTTTAGTAGTCGCCGGATTAGCGGCGTTTGGAGAGACTATTGTAGAAGAGATTCACCATATTGACCGAGGATATGAGGCAATTGAACGGACTTTGGGTGATTTAGGAGCACAGATTCGGCGGTTGCCGTAATGGATGATCGAAATCTGGAGGATCGGGAATTTGAACAGGAATGAGAAAAATCGGCGAGGAAACGTTTCGCCGGAAAATCAGAATAAACGTGTGATTTCATCAGAGACGCACAGAGCCTATTCGGATCGAAAGGTGCCGGAATATCCAAAAGAAAGGCAAAGGACTGTGCCGAAGGATCCTTATGACCGGGTACGAAGACATAGGCGAAAGAAAAGAATCTTTTATATTGTTTCTTTTTTAATTGTGGTAGTGGCAGCTATCACACTGTCATTGACGGTTTTGTTCCGGGTTGACAAAATCGCGATTGAAGGGGAAACACGGTATAGTTCGGACCAGATCATAGAATCGAGCGGCCTTTATTACGGAGAAAATCTTTTCCGTGCGAATGTGAATCTTGCAGAGAAAACAATCGAAAACAAATTACCGTATATTGGGCAAGTCAAAATCTCAAAGTCACTTCCTGGAAAATTATTGATTAGTGTACAAGAAGATGACGTTGCCGGTGCAGTGGAATATAATGGACAGTATGTGACCTTATCCTGCGAAGGGAAGGTTTTGAAACTTTCTGATTCAGTACCCGAAGGGGTTGCAACGATCAAGGGACTAAACCTTACAAAAGCGGTTCCGGGAGAAACTGCCTCCTATGAGACGGAGGACGAAGGTTCCTTGTTTGGGCAACTTGGAGAAGCGGTTGAGCAGTCGGGTCTCAGCAACGTGAGTGCGATTGACCTTTCGGACCAATATCAGCTCACGGTAACGATTGAGAACAAGTTCTTACTCAAATTAGGAACTCCTACTTACCTGCAAAGGAAATTGACTTTTGCGCAGGAAATTTTGACAAATCATTTAAAGGACTCTCCATCCGGCGTGATTGATCTTTCCAGCATTCAGGAAAACAATCAAGCCTATGTACCATATGATCCGGAGCAGATTGATGATCCGACTTCTTCGACAAGTTCGAGTGTATCAGTTAGCCCTTCTTCACAGGCTTCTCCTGCGTCGGCAACGAATCCTTCGGAAAGTTCTCCCCAAAGCACCGCTTCATCTTCTAAAGAGGGTAGTTATCATATTGCGGTAGATGCGAACGGAAATACCGTTTATGATTCCGACGGAGACCCTATTTATACGAAAAAGGATGTTTACACTCCGGATCCTGCTGCGGGAGAAACTACCAAATAATTCGATGCAAATTCTAAAATTAGAAAGACCATTTGAAGAACTTCTTTGAATTACGGAATTTTCTAATTGAAATAGTTGAAATTTATCGTGAAACGTGATAAAGTAAAATATAATTGAAAAAAGAAATGGTCATTTTACGGGTTCCCCGTAAAATGTAGGATTGTACATCATTAAGGGGGATTTAAAAAATGCCTTTTGAAATTGATAGCGATTTCGATAATATTGTTCAGATTAAGGTCGTTGGTGTCGGCGGCGGCGGCGGAAATGCGGTTGATCGAATGGTCAACTCCGGCGTGCAGGGTGTTGAATTTATTACAGTGAATACTGATAAACAGGCGCTCTACCGTTCAAAGGCCACTCAGAAAATTCAAATTGGCGAAAAGGTTACGCATGGCAAAGGTGCGGGCAGCAAACCTGAAATCGGCAGCAAAGCCGCGGACGAAAGCCGCGAGGCTATTTCTGCAGCCATTCGCGGCAGTGATATGGTCTTTATTACTGCTGGTATGGGCGGCGGCACCGGTACCGGCGCTGCACCAATCGTAGCTGAAATTGCAAGAGACATGGGAATTCTTACGATTGGAATTGTGACAAAACCTTTTGCATTTGAAGGAAAGGTTCGGATGGCTCAAGCTGATGAAGGAATTGCCAATCTGAAAGAACATGTTGATTCTTTGGTCGTAATTCCAAATGAGCGTTTGAAATTGGTTTCTGAACAGCGTATTACTCTGCTCAACGCATTTGCAGTTGCAGATGATGTTTTGCGTCAGGGCGTTCAGAGCATTTCTGACCTGATTAAGCTTCCGGGTCTTGTCAACCTTGATTTCGCTGATGTTACTTCTGTGATGAAAGATGCCGGCTATGCGCATATGGGCGTTGGCCACGCTTCTGGTAAAGATAAGGCTGAGACTGCTGCCAGTATGGCAATTTCCAGTCCGCTGCTGGAAACCTCGATTGCTGGGGCAAAGGGCGTTATTATTAATATTACTTCCTCTCCGGATATTGGTTTGGATGAGATTGAAACTGCATCTTCTATGATTTCTGAGCAGGCACATAAAGACGCCAATATTATTTGGGGCGCTGCTTTTGATGAAAATATGGATGATGAGATGACTGTAACAGTCGTTGCAACCGGCTTTGCAACCCATGATGGTTCTGATCCGGATGCTGATTTGGACATTGATATTCCACCGATGGCAGCTTCTTCTGCAAGACGTCAGCAGCAGTCGACAGCATCTGCTGCTCCTCGCAGCACTGGAAGAGCAGTTGATAAAGCACCGAGTTCTTCTGAAGAAGACGATGATTATGTGGATATTATGTCAATCTTCAATCGTAAATAAAAGCTTTTGAGAATCTTTCGGAGACGGGCGCTTTCGCGTCCGTCTCCTTTCTCTATCCTAGTATTTTAATTTGAATTTTCGAAGAGGAGAGATTATAAAATGGAAAAAATCAGGATTAATGCGCAACAAATGGTCAAACTAGCTCCGACTCTTCATGCAGGGGATAATGTGCTTTTAAGCGGCATTATTTATACCGCTCGTGATGCCGCTCATAAGAGAATGATCGATTTGGTAGATCAGGGGAAAAAGCTGCCCTTTGAGCTTTTTGGGGCGACTATTTATTATGCGGGAGCAACACCTGCTCCGGAAGGCTTAGCGACTGGTTCCTGTGGGCCGACTACCAGCACGAGAATGGATGTTTTTTCACCGCGCCTGCTTGATTTGGGCCTTAAATGTATGATTGGCAAGGGTGGCCGCAGTGCAGAAGTATGCGAGGCAATCTGCCGGAATCAGGCAGTCTATCTTTGTGCAATCGGTGGGGCAGGAGCACTTGCTTGCCGCTGTATTAAAAAGCAGGACGTGATTGCATTTGATGATTTAGGCTGTGAGAGCATTAAACGTCTGGAGATAGAAGATTTTCCGTTAATTACGGCAATTGACTGCCATGGCGGGAATCTATTTAAAAGGCCCTAAATGACTTTTGAATTCGTTGTGAGGCGATTGATTTTATGCAGTTTTTAATCCGGCATTTTATTAAGAATTATCAAAATACCTCGGATATGAAGGTCAGAGCGAGCTATGGAAAATTTGCCGGGTTAGTGGGCATTTTAACAAATTTATTGCTCTCTGCTTTAAAGTTTATCGCAGGTATACTTTTTCACAGCATCGCTGTGGTGGCGGACGCCGTCAATAACCTTTCAGATTCTGCGTCATCGATCATCACCTTGGTTGGATTTAAGATGGCCGAAAAGCCGGCTGATGCAGAGCATCCATTCGGACACGAGAGAATAGAATACATCAGCGGGATGATTGTCTCTTTTGTCATTTTAGCATTGGGATGTCAACTGGGACAAGAATCTATTTTAAAAATCATTTCTCCGGAACCGGCGGAGATCAGCTTTTTGACAGTTGTTGTTTTGCTCATTTCTATTTTGATAAAGCTATGGCAGTGCTTGTTTTATCGTTCGATGGGTCAGGCGATTTCTTCAGAAGCACTTTTGGCAAATTCTGTTGACAGCCGCAACGATGTAATTTCTACATCGGCGATTCTCCTCGGAATGGGTCTTACGGCGCTGACAGGATTTAATTTAGACGGCTATATGGGCCTTGTAGTTGCTATTATGGTCTTTTTGACAGGAATTCATTTGATTCGAGATACCAGCAATCCGCTTTTAGGAGTTGCCCCTAGCAAAGAAATGGTGGACGAGATCTATCATCGAATTATGGCTTATCCGGGCGTTTTGGGAATGCATGATTTAACCGTGCATAATTATGGAGCCGGAAATATTTTTGCAAGTGTGCATTGTGAAGTGGATGCTAGGGCGGATATTATGAAAAGTCATGATATGATTGACAATATTGAAAAAGATTTCCATTCCGAAATGGGAATTCAGCTCGTGATTCATATGGACCCCATCGTGACGAACGATGAGAGGACCAACCAACTGAAAGAGCGCGTAAAAGATGCATTGCACTTGCTTTCACCAGAGATTACCATGCATGATTTCCGTGTGGTCTGGGGAACGACTCACAGCAACGTCCTTTTTGATATTTGTGTCCCTTTTGGCTTCTCTACAAAAGATGATATTTTGCATGATCAAGTTGTTAAAATGGTTGAGGGACTCGATCCAACATATCGAGCCGTGATTACGGTGGATCATAATTATATTCCATCAGATGCTCCGGAAGAATAAACCAAAAAAAGCAGACAGCAAAAATGCTGCCTGCTTTTTTAGAATTAGAAAGTCAATTTTAAGGGATGTGATTTCATATAGGAAGTCCCAAATAAGGAACGCAGGATTTGTTGTTCTGTCTGCAATAAGACGGAATTGGAAGGAATTACATGCTCAGAGTTGGTTGGACAGACCATCAGTTCCAAATCAGCGCCGAACAGTTTAAACTGAACATCAGTATCCACAAAATGATTGCGGTGATAAAAAGAAATTCGTCGCTGCCGAATTCGATTCTCAGCATCTGTTTTTCCAAATCCCGGACGGTCAACTTCAACATAAATCGCTTTTTCTGAGGAACAGAGTTCCAAAATTTTCGAGAGAAAGTCAGATCCATAGCCATAGTTCCGGTATTCTTTAAATATGGAAAGATAATAGATGAGAACAACGGAATCATATTTTGCAAGCGTTGTGTAACCTAGCGGACGATCTTCTTTTGTGAGAATTCGAGTATCAAAAAATCCCGAATGTTCTGCAAGAAACCAAAGTGACAGAGGAATCCGTTCGCTTTTTGGAAAATCCTGTGCAAAGCGGTTATAAAAGAGCTGCTCAATTTGTTTTTGAGTGGCCTTTTTTAATAGCATTACTTTTCTCCTCCATTCTAAGTCTCTATCCTATCATAAAAACTTCTTACTGTCGATTTTTTGCCGAGAGAGGATTGTTACAAAATGGAAAATTCATAATTTATTCATTGAAAAATGAAAAAATTTGCGCTACAATAATTTTAGCACTTAAAGATAAAGAGTGCTAAAATTAAAAACAAGTAAGAAGAGGTTGATCGGTCATGAAGCAATTTAAGGCAGAATCAAAACGGCTTTTGGATTTGATGATTCATTCTATTTATACGCACAAAGAGATTTTTTTAAGAGAGTTAATCAGTAATGCGAGCGATGCCATTGACAAGCTTTATTATAAGACGCTGCAGGATGGAGATACGGGTCTTTCGAGAGATGATTTTGAGATTCGGATTACAGCAGACAAAGAAAATCGTACGCTGACGATTGAGGATAATGGCTGTGGCATGACGAAGGAAGAGCTGGAGAACAATCTGGGTACGATCGCAAAATCCGGCTCGCTTGATTTTAAGAAAAACAATGAAAAATCTGATGATGTTGACATTATCGGACAATTTGGTGTTGGGTTCTATTCGGCGTTTATGGTTAGCTCTAAAGTAGTGGTAGAGAGCAAGGCCTATGGCAGTGACGAAGCATGGAAATGGGAGAGCAGCGGCGTAGAGGGATATACAGTTGACTCCTGTGAAAAAGAAGGGCGCGGCACAAAAATCACCTTGTATTTGCTGCCGGAGAATTCCGAAGAAGAATCCTATGACCAGTATCTTGACGGCTTTACGATTAAGCGCCTTGTGAAGAAATACAGCGATTATATTCGCTATCCGATCAAGATGGAGCTTGAAAAGAGCCGCATGAAAGAGAAACCGGCAGATGCTCCAAAGGATGCGGAGCCGGAATATGAGACTTATACAGAGCTTGAGACACTCAATTCCATGGTGCCGATTTGGCGCAAAAATAAGAATGAAGTGACAAACGAAGAGTATGAGCAGTTTTATCGGGACAAATTCTTTGACTATGAGAAACCGCTCAAAATTATTCGCAGCAGTACGGAAGGAACCGCTACTTATGATGCTTTGCTCTTTATTCCAAGCCACGCAAGCTACGATTATTACAGCAAGAGCTATGAAAAAGGACTGCAGCTTTATTCTAACGGCGTTTTGATTATGGATAAGTGTGCGGATTTGCTGCCGGACTGCTTTAGCTTTGTACAGGGCCTTGTAGACAGCCAAGACCTGTCGCTTAATATTTCGCGTGAAATGCTGCAGCATGACCGTCAGCTGAAATTAATCGAAGGCCGCCTTGAGAAAAAGATCAAGGAAGAGCTGCAGAATATGCTCAAAAACGACCGCGAAAATTATGAGAAATTCTTTAAGGCTTTCGGGCTGCAGCTAAAATACGGTGTTTATGCAAACTTTGGCCAGCAGAAAGAACTTTTACAGGATCTGTTGCTGTTCTGGTCCAGTAAAGAGAAAAAGATGGTCACGCTCGAGGAATATGTTTCCAGAATGAAAGAAGACCAGAAGTATATTTATTATGCTTCCGGAGACAGCGTTGCCAAAGTGGATTTGTTGCCGCAGACAGAAGCACTGAAAGAAAAAGATTACGAAATTTTGTATCTGACTGAGGGCGTCGATGAGTTTGCTCTCAAGATCCTTGCAAAATATAATGATAAAGAATTTAAATCCGT
>DHOF01000160.1:7436-21049 GCA_002411615.1 Ruminococcaceae bacterium UBA5397 | reverse complement strand
AATACGATGAAAGATGATCTTGGAGATGAAGTGAAGCAGGTAATTGTTTCGCAAAAATTAAAGAGTCATCCGGTTTGCCTCTCTACAGACGGCGCTCTGTCTATTGAGATGGAAAAGGTGCTTAACTCCATGCCCGGAGAGGAAAAGGGAAACGTAAAGGCACAGCGTGTGCTGGAGCTCAATGCAAATCATCCGGTCTTTACAAAACTGCAAGAGCTTTATAAAGACGATCCGGAAAAACTCAAGAAATATTCTAAACTGCTTTATAATCAGGCGCTTTTGATCGAGGGCGTTCCAATTTCTGATCCGGTGGCGTTTAGTAATGCCATCTGTGATCTGATGGTTTGAAATAACAGAATCGCAGGGTAAGAAAAAAGGCTAAAAAAAGGCGACGGAAAATTTTCCGCCGCCCTTTTTCTGCTCATTTTGATTGTAAAAGCAATTCCGTAGAGCAGACTCATGGCGGCTTTGTATTCTCCGTCAGGTTCGTTTGGATTTCCTTTGCCGCGAACCGCAATAAAATTCATCGTTGGAATGTCGATGATTTCCGGTTTGCTTTTTGGCAGATAAAATTCTTTATATTCTTTTTTATAATCGAATGCCATTAAAAACTGCACCTCCGAGCTGTGTTTTCCTATTTTTGATGCTACCATAAAATAAGGAAAAAGACAATCAGAAAAGGATTTTTGCACAGAACTTTCAAAATTGTGCTATACTGAAACTATTCGAAAAAGGAGGCAGTTTTCGATGAAAAAAGAACTGGAAGAATTGCAGAATATGATCGACCAGAGTAAACGGATCGTCTTTTTTGGCGGAGCAGGTGTTTCGACCGAGAGCGGAATTCCGGATTTTCGCAGTGTAGACGGCCTTTATCATCAAAAATATAAATATCCTCCGGAGGTTATGCTTAGCCATAGCTTTTATAGGCAGCATCCGGAAGAATTTTTTGATTTTTATCGGGATAAGCTTCTTTATCCTGATGCAAAGCCAAATGCGGCACATCGTAAGTTGGCCGAAATGGAGAAAGCCGGAAAACTTTCAGCGATTGTGACACAGAATATTGATGGACTTCATCAGGCTGCCGGCAGTCAAAAAGTTTATGAATTACATGGCAGTGTTTTGCGCAATTATTGTGAGCGATGCCATAAATTCTATGAGATGGATTCTATCAGGAAAAGCAAAGGAGTTCCGCACTGCAGCTGCGGCGGCACCATTAAACCCGATGTGGTGCTTTATGAAGAGGGACTTGACAGCGATACGCTGGACGGAGCACTTGCCATGATTTCTGCTGCGGATATGTTGATTATCGCAGGAACTTCTCTGGTTGTATATCCGGCGGCATCTCTGATCGATTATTACCGCGGACATCGTCTCGTTTTAATCAATAAATCCGAGACTTCGGCAGACCGGCGGGCAGATCTGGTTATCCATGCACCGGTAGGAGAAGTACTGGAACAAATTCATGTAAAATAAAGCGAAAGGGCTTTGAAAGAGTTTTCTTTCAAAGCCCTTTGTAAATTTAACGGGATTGCTGCATCTTGAAAGTGAAACAAGCAGTTTCGGATTTACAATCGGTGCAGCCGTGAGTTGAGCAGCTGGTCATTTGTACATTGGAGGCATCGCAATATCCTTTCTTATTATAAGAACAGTTTTCAGCCTCACAGTGGACATCCAGGTTCTCATTAGGATCGGAAGTACCACCTGTAGAGTTAGAAGCACCCTGGCGCTTCTGAAAATCGTTGCAGCTGGTTTGTTCACAGCCGCAGGCACATTTGCCTACCACTTTGATATCCGGGCGACAGCAGAAATTTTGGTTATTATTTGCGCAATCAGTTACACTGCAATGCAGATTCGACATATTAAGCACCTCTTTTTTATTTGGGATACTTTTAGTTTGTTCTGCCTGCAGATAATTATGCGTTGGTTATTTTTTTTGCAAAGAAAGCAGCGTGTCCCAGATTTTTCCGGCCGTTTCATATTTGGAAAGCTGTGGAAGCTCTATTTCTTGAGAGTCTGAAATCAGGGTAATTACATTTGTATCGGTACCAAAACCTGCGCCTGGTGTGCGAAGATTGTTGGCAGCAATTAAATCAGCATGCTTTTTTTGCAGCTTTTTTCTCGAATTTTCAATTAAATGTTCTGTTTCCATCGAAAATCCGCAGATCAGTTGTCCCTTTTTCTTTTGGCTTCCAATGGTTTTCAAAATATCCGGAGTGGAAGAAAGAGGAATATCCGAAAAATTACCATTTTCTTTTTTTAATTTTTGATCGGCAACAACCGCCGGACGATAATCGGCAACAGCGGCAGCAAAAGCAAAAAGATCCTGTTCGGGGGCTGCCGAGAAAACCGCGTCGAACATCTCTTGAGCAGAACCGACAGACACTGTTTTTACGAAAGCCGGAGAAGGAAGTGCGGTTTTCCCAGAAACCAGCGTAACCTCGGCACCGCGGCGCATGGCGTTTCGCGCCAGTTCATATCCCATCTTTCCGGTGGAATGATTGGTAAGGTATCGTACCGGGTCCAAAGGTTCCTGAGTGGGACCGGCAGTCACCAAAACTTTTAGCCCTGCCATATCTTTTTTTTCACCGATTTCTTTTAGCACATATTCCAGAATATCTGCAGGTTCAGGAAATTTTCCAGCCCCAACGTCTCCGCAGGCGAGCATTCCGCAGGCAGGCTCAATAATGGTCCACCCGTAATGGCGCAGTTTTTCGAGATTATCCTGTGTTACGGGATTTTCGTACATTCCCGTATTCATCGCCGGGGCGATCATCTTTTTGCAGCGGCAGGCAAGAACCGTTGTTGTCAGCATGTCATCCGCAATTCCATTTGCTAATTTTGCAATCACATTTGCGGTGGCCGGCGCAACCAAAACAAGGTCGGCCTGTTTCGCAAGAGAGATATGTTCTACATGATATTGATAGTTTCGATCAAATGTGTCTGAGACCGCTTTTTGGCCTGTTACACCCTCAAAGGTCATCGGCGAAATCAGTTTGCAGGCGTTTGGGGTCATCAACGTATGAACTTTTGCGCCCTCATGATGGAGACGACTTGCGAGATCGGCAGCTTTATAAGCGGCAATACTGCCGGAAATTCCCAATAAAATGGTTTTATCTTGCAGCAACATGGAGAACATCCTTTCAAAATCCGGTTTATTTATATTTTACCGGACAACATACCTCTATATTATAAGAATTCTTTCATAAAATTACAAGGAAAATCCCATTTGGGTAAATTTTTTTGTCAATTCTCTTGCATCTCTGAAAAATCCTGTTATAATAAACTGGAAATATGCGCTGGATCTTTCTGATTCAGGCTTTTCTTTTTGTCATTTGAAAAGAAAGTCGATCAGGGACCGGCAGCTGGGGGAATTTAATATGTCAAGCAAATCAACAACCATGTCCGCAACCAACTCTAAGTACCGCAATTTTGTGCTTTTGGCACTTTTTGCGGCCATTGTACTGCTTTTGGGATTTACACCGTTAGGCATGATCCCACTGCCCTTCATTAAAATGACCATTATTCATATTCCGGTTATTTTGGGGGCGTTACTGCTAGGACCAAAATATGGAGCAATTTTAGGTTCCCTGTTTGGCCTGGTCAGTCTGATCAGCAATACAATTACGCCTGCGCTGACTTCTTTTACATTCAGCCCTTTGATTCCACTGCCAGGGACGGCAAATGGAACCCCACTCGCCTTAGTTGTTTGTTTTCTTCCGAGAATTTTAGTAGGCATAATTCCCTATTATGTTTACCGTGCAATTCAGAAAGTAACACATGCGAAAAAGGAAGGCTCAGTGGTATCTCTTGCAGTTGCAGGTGTGTCTGGCGCTTTAACGAATACGATTTTTGTAATGGCACTGATTTTTGTCCTTTTTCGTGATGCTTATGCAGCGGCAAAGGGAGTGCCAACCGATGCAGTTCTTGGAATTGTACTAGGAATTGTCGGCGCAAACGGAGTCCCAGAAGCGATTGGTGCTGGAATCTTAGTCGCGGCCATTGGAAAGGTTTTATTTAAGATCGCAAAGTATTGATTGATTGAAAAATTCATAGTAAAAGCGGGAGGCAGAGGTCCTATCTGCCTTCCGCTTTGTGTGTTTCGGGAGAACCGAACACGGAAAAATTAAAGCAGGTGAAAAAATGATCGTCGCTATTGACGTAGGGAATACCAATATTGTGCTGGGCTGTATGGATGCTGAAAAAATTTATTTTACAGCGCGTTTATCAACAGATGCCAGTAAAACAGCAGACGAATATGCCCTCATGATTCGTACTTTATTTGAAATGCATGGGGTAGAGCGCCATGAGCCGGAGGGAGGAATTATTTCCTCTGTAGTTCCGGCACTTTCTGCGGCACTGCAGGAAGCGGTCCGCAAAGTTTGTGGAAAAGTTCCGCTGCTAGTTGGTTCTGGATTGAAGACCGGATTGAATATTCTAATGGACAATCCTGCCCAGTTAGGCGCCGATTTGGTGACCGAAGCGGTGGCAGCCAGCGCGGAATATCCGAAGCCCATCATCATTTTTGACGTGGGAACTGCAACGACCATGTGTGTTGTAGATGCAAATGGAAGTTATATTGGCGGGATGATTATTCCGGGGCCTGTTGTCAGCTTGGAGAGTCTTGCAGCACATGCCAGTCAGCTTTCTCATGTTAGCCTGGAGGTTCCTCAGCGCCTGATTGGCAAGAACACAAAGGAATGTATGCAGTCCGGAATCGTTTTCAGCAATGCCGCGATGATCGATGGGATTATTGATCGGGTAGAGACGGAGTTAAAGGAGCAGGCAACGGTTGTTGCAACCGGTGGAGTTGCAGGTGTGATTATACCGTTCTGCAATCGCCGCGTTATTCTCGACGATAATCTGATGCTGAAAGGTTTATGGATTTTATATCAGAAAAACCATAAGGATTGATAGAAGAAAGAAACAGCGGGACTTGGCTTAAAAGGCAAAGTCCCGCTGTCGTTTTTTAAGGCTGAATAATTTTGTACGCTTTTAGGATCATCTCTAAGGAGTTATCGATTCCCAAAGCACCGGTATTGAGGCACAGATGATAATTTTGAGGATCGTTCCAACGAGTATCACTATAAAAATTATAGTAGTTGGAGCGCTGTTTATCTTTTTTTATAAGAATTTCATGAATCTTTTTTTCATCTTCTCCATATTCTTGAATGGCACGTTTTGCACGGAATGATTCATCTGCATAGAGAAAAACATGAAGTACATCATGGCGTTCGCGCAGAATATAATCTGCACAGCGGCCAACAATTACGCACGGACCTTTTTCCGCAGCATTTTTAATCAATTCTGTCTGAAGAATAAAGAGTTGATCATTAAGGGGAAGATGGTTTGCAGCCGTTGGGATTCCATACGAATAGCCATTCATCCACAGAGAATAGAGAAAGCTGGAAGCAGCCCTCTCATCTACACTTTTAAAGACCTCTTCGCTCATACCGCTTTTTTTAGCAGCCATGATAATGAGTTCTTTATCGAAAAATGGAACCTGCAGTTTATTTGCAAGCTTTTCACCAATTTCTCGACCGCCGCTGCCATATTGTCTGGAAATTGTGATAATATTCATAAATATACCCCCAATTTAGTCAAAAAATATAGATATAATATATAACTATAAAATACCTGAAATTTGGGAAAAAGTCAAGTGTGTAATAGGAATTCGAGAAGTATTGTTTATGACTTGTTTTTTTGATGTGATTTGTTTATAATAAAACTACTAATGAAACGGGGGAATTATCATGCAGGGAAAACGGCGTATGATATTTTTGCGAGTAGTAGCAATTGTATGTGCAATCTTGATCGGCGGATCGGCAATCATTAGTGCCTTCTTTGCGTGACTTAAGTTTTTGGCTGTGTGCTTAATTTGTACACAGCTTTTTAAAAGCCAATAAAAGATAAAATACACATAAATACGGAAAAATTAATTGAATTTTTATTCTAAATGTGATATTCTCAAGTTATAAAAGATAAAGGGGGCTTTGTTATGCATCATACGATTTTAACAATCGGCAGGGAATATGGAAGCGGCGGGCACAAAGTGGCTCGAATGCTTTCTGGATTACTGAATATTCCATACTATGACAAGGAACTCATTGAAAAAGCAGCAAAGAACAGTGCTCTGGATCCAAAGGACTTGGAGTGTGTAGATGAGCATCCGGTGAGTCCGTTTTTGTATATGGACGCGAAGGAAGCAGCCCACATTGCACGTTATGGGCAAACGCTGGGAGATACTCTTTATCAGCTGCAGTCAAGAATTATTCGTCAGATGGCAGAAAAAGAATCCTGCATCATTGTTGGACGCTGCGGAAACTATGTGCTTCGCAATCGGCCTTACTGTCTGCATGTGTTCCTTTATGCCCCTTTGCAGGTTCGAATTCAGCGCGTTATGGAGCGGGCAAAAATTTCTGAGGATGAAGCCAGAATCCTTGTGCGCAAGACTGACCGTATGCGCCGTTCTTATTATAACTATTACACAGACCTACGCTGGGGAGGAAGAGATCAGTTCGATCTTCTAATGGACAGTTCTGTTTTGGGGATAGAAGGAACGGCAGAAATGTTAAAGGCGGCTTATCAGCAGCTGGTAAAAATCCCGGAATCCGAGATGATGAACCGTTTCTCTGAAGAACCATTCACAAAATAATGAATCATTTTGTTAAAAAAGCACGGGGAAGAAATTCTCCGTGCTTTTTCTTTTGATTTGAACTTTTGCGGCTTTTCAAGTTAATTAAAAAGTGATAAAATTTTTTTAAAAGAATCGAGAGAGAGGAAATCTGATGAAGAGTATTATAAATAAAGAATTGACACCGCAGGGAAAAGAAATTCGTCAAAAAGTTTTTGTGGAAGAGCAGGGTTTTCAAAAGGAATATGATGAGATCGATTTAACGGCAGAGCATTTAGTCTTGTATGATGGAGACATTCCCAAAGCAGTGGGTAGAATGTTTCTTGAAGACCCTCAAAAGCCGGTTTATACAATCGGTAGAGTTGCGGTTTTGAAAGAATTTCGGGGAGAAGGCCTCGGAAGAATGGTCGTAGAAGAATTAGAGCAGGAAGCCAAAAAAGAAGGCGGCACTGCGATTAAACTTTCTGCACAGTGCAGAGTGCAGAAGTTTTATGAAAAGCTTCATTACCATGCAGTCGGAGATATTTTTTATGATGAATTTTGTCCGCATATTTGCATGACAAAAGAATTGTAAAATAAATTTTAGAAAACAACAGCCGGACTTTGCAAAAACAAAGTCCGGCTGTTGTAAAAAGGAGAAATGATAAAAAGGGGTCAATATATAGAAAACCAATTTCTTGGTCTTGTTGTTTGTCTGTGCATCTGCCGGGTTGGTATTCCGGAAAGCTCGGCGGTTAGCACAGTGTTTTATAATTTCTTTTAAGAATCTTTTTCTTTAAAACTGTTTATAGTATAAAAAACGGATATGTCTTGAATTTTAACAGAATTCGAACTTCTGGTAAATCTTAAGTGATAATTGTGTGAAAAAAGCCCCATCGATTTTTCGATGGAGCTTTTTATTAACGGTCAAATTCGGGGTTAAAGGCATAAAAGTTTTTGGAATCCAAACGATCGGTAGCAATGCGCAGTCCTTCGCCGAAACGCTGAAAATGAACGATTTCGCGGGCACGCAGAAATTTGATGGGATCCCGGACATCCGGGTCATCTGCAAAGCGCAAAATGTTTTCATAAGTTGTACGAGCTTTTTGCTCTGCAGCGAGATCTTCATGCAGATCAGTGACCATATCGCCTGCAACAGAAAAAGTCATCGCATTAAATGGGTTTCCGCTGGCGTCTACTGGATAGATTCCAGTAGTATGGTCTACAAAGTAAGCGTCATAACCGCCCTTTTTAATTTCTTCTGGAGTTAGGTCACGCGTAAGCTGGTACACAATGGTGCTGACCATCTCGAGATGAGCGAGTTCTTCTGTACCGATATCTGTCAAAATTGCCTTGAGCTCTGGATAGGGCATGGTGTATCTCTGGGAAAGGTAACGCAGTGATGCACCAAGTTCTCCATGAGGGCCGCCATACTTCAGAATGTGATAATCAAAGGTGATAAAAAATTTGAACGGATTGAGATGCCCGGTCAAAGACAATATGATCGATAAAAGTGCGCAGAATTCGATTCCCTTCATCAGGCGGTAGAGATTCACATTGTTGAAGATCTTTAAGTGCTTCTTTACAAAATATTTTGCGATTGGCTTTTGAAATATTAATCATGGGAGCGGCAGAAAGTTTTGCTTCTAATTTTTTGATTTCAGAGAGAATTTTCTTCTTATTTTCTTTATATTCCTCGAGAGTGTCAATACCGGCAGTGTAGGAATCTTTCACACGATCAAGTTTGCGCTGTTCTCTCTCAATTTTGCTTTGAATCATAGAATTGTCAATCACATTAGGTTTCATATTTTTACGCTGAAGAGAAAAAGTTCCGTAAGTTAGCTCATATTCGATTTCAGAAAAGACCAGTCTGTGTATTTTATCATTGCTGATATAATGCGATTGTGTACAGCGGCTGTGCGTGTAATTGGTGCACTGCAGCCCGCCTCTTTTTCCGCCGCCGACCGAAGACATCGTAGCACCGCATGTGCTGCATTTAATCAGTCCGCAAAATAAATTACCAGTAGGTTTACTGCTGTGTGCATAATGACCGTACATATTGCAGATCATTTTTACCCGATTTTGGGCGGCTGTCCATTGGCTTTCTGATAGAATCGCATCATGGTCCCCGTCTACAATTTTTGATTTTGTTTTATAGTAATCTACTTTTTTGCCGGTTGGATTCCAACGGATTTTTCCGATGTAAATTGGATTTTGAATCACATAGCGAATGGTGCGGCTTTCCCACAAGTTGCCCCGGCGTGTTTTAATGCCCTGTGCATTAAGGTTAAGGGCAATGTGCTTATATCCGTCACCAGCCAAAAAGCGTTCAAAAATATATTGAACAACTGGAGCGGTTTGGGGATCGATTATAAGTTTTCCAGTACCTTTTGGCATTACATATCCCAGAGGTGCAGCTGATACCGGTTTACCGCGCTGAAAGCGTTCGGTCATTCCGCGCATCACTTCGCCGGAAAGCCGAGTAGAATAATAGCCATCCATCCATTCAATAATGCGCTCAATCAAGCCGCCGAAGTCACTATCTGAAATTGGTTCCGAAACACTGACAACGGAAATGCCGCGCTCCTTCTTTAAAAGGGACTTGTAGACGATTGACTCTTCTTGGTTTCGCGCAAATCTTGAAAATTTCCAGACAAGAATCATGGAGATATCAGAGCCTTTATTTCGAGCGGTTGCAATCATGCGCTGAAATTCCGGACGTTTAGCAGCCGAGCGGCCGGAGATTCCTTCTTTTTCACGAAAAATGTATTCTGCCGGCACAACCATGTCGTTGTGCTTTGCGTAGTCCAGTATTTTTTCAAGCTGAGAGTCGGGAGAAAATTCCAGCTGGTCATCAGTTGATACGCGGATATAAGCTGCGGCAATTTTCATAGGATCACCTCCTAATTATTCTCGGGTATTCTTATATCGGAATGGGATTTTGATCATTGATCGAAAGAATATGATGGAAGCTAAAAAAATTCTCTCTTTAAAAATACGATTTCATTCTGGGATAAATGCAGATGGCTGCTAGACTGCAGAAGAATATGACCGCTGCAGGGGTTGGAAACATTGAAAGGAAAAAACATATTATCATAATAGCGGATAATGGATCAATCACCATGGTACCTGTACCAGCCCTTTGAGACTGGTTTTTGTCTAATGAATGAAGATAAACAAAATCATTGAGGGGGCATTTTTAGTGGGCATATTCTTTCAACCCGCCGTGTTTTATCCTGCCGGATCTTCACCTTATGGGATTACGGCCGCTGATTTTAACGGCGACGGACATCTTGATTTAGCAATAACAGATATTGGCACTGGAGAGGTTGCTGTATTGCTTGGAAATGGCGACGGAACCTTTCAGGCAGCTTCGTTTTTTGATGTAGGCATCAATCCAACCTCGATTACTGCGGCCGACTTTAACAACGATGGCAAAATGGATTTGGCCGTCGCCGATTTAAATGGCAGTGATATTGCAATCCTGATTGGCAATGGTAACGGAACTTTCCAGCCGGCTACGGCAGTAGCAGCGGGCTCAAATCCTTTGACAATTGTTTCCGCCGATTTTAACGGGGATCACAAAATCGATTTAGCGGTAACGGACGTTGGCCTTGGTAACGTCGACGTGCTGTTTGGCAACGGCGATGGAACCTTTCAACCGGCAGTACCTTATTCCGTGGGAAATGCCCCTTATGGGCTTGCGGCCGCTGATTTAACCGGTGACGGAGTTGCTGATCTAGTTGCAGCAGTTGGTGGGGACAATACTGTTGCCGTTTTGCTTAATAACGGTGACGGCACTTTTCAAGCGGCAGTGCCTTATCCTGTAGGGACTGGTCCTATGGAGATCGCAATAGCTGACTTTAACGGGGATGGTAAGCGCGATTTGGCAGTATCAAATTTTGACTCTCAGAATGTAGCAATTTTACTTGGAAATGGTAATGGCACTTTTCAACCGGCGTCCTTTATTTTGATCGGTTCTTATCTTGAAGGAATCATTGCGGCTGATTTTGACAACAACGGAACATTTGATTTGGCAGTTGCAGATAACGGTTCCAATAATATTGGAGTACTGACCGGAAATGCGAACGGCACTTTTGGACCCATACAGTTTTATCCCGTTGGTTCTTACGCTGCGGGATTAGTAACTGGAGATTTTAATAACGACGGCCGAACAGATCTTGCGGTTACCAATACCTATTCGGACAATGTTGCAATTTTGCTCAACGAAACGAATTCACCATCGCGCGGTGCGCCTTTCTTAAACAGATAGAACAATAGAGGAAAAGTGTGTTGCTCATGATTGTGCAATTCATAAATAGGCTATGGACAGCGTAATGTTTTATTGAACCTCCGGGCTGGTGTATATAAAAGTACCAGCTTAGAGGTTCCATTTATACATTACTTTTTGAAAGTAAAAGAGATGGAGGAAATGCTATGAACGCAATTCCCGGTTGGACTATATTAGTTTATCTGGACGGAAACGGGGAACTGGAGCCGGAAATAGCGGCTGAGTATTGTGAATTGAAAGCAGCGGCGATAGATGAAAAGCCAAAAGTTCTGCTCCAAATTGGGCGTCTACAGCAAAGTACGGTGCAGCTCATAAGGCCAGCTGCTGAGACGGATCAGGAGATATGGGGGGGAGTCCGGCGCTACCAATTCAATACAGGCGAAGAAATTCCACCAAAGGATCTAGGCAATATCAATCTGGCAGATCCGAATTGCTTGTATGATTTTCTTCTCTGGGGGCTTAAGAATACTGATACGAAGCATGTAATGCTGATTCTGGGCGGGCACACTTGTGAATATATAGGCCTTATGAATGATTACAGTGGAAAGTATCCTGCGATTATGGGGATTCCTGAGCTTGTAAATGCCATCCAAATGGCAGCAAATGCCGAGGGGCATGTTATTGATCTGCTGCTGATGGATGCATGCTACTGCAATAATATTGAGACTCTCTATGAACTTGGATATCGAGAGAATTCCGCCGTTAATATGCTTATTACGTACAGAGAAAATGCAAATGCAGCGGGAATATCCTTCCGAAAACTTTTGAAGGCAGTAAGGGAAAATGATACAGCAAGTCCGAAAGAGCTTGCCAATCGAATTTGTTCGGAGCTTTCCTCCGATCTTGTTGCCAGAGTGGTTCGGTCAAAAAGCATGAAACAGCTAAAACGGCTGTTTGACCATCTTGCGCGAAGAGTACTTTCTTCAAATGTGTGTAGAATAAAAAATCCGTCGGAGCTTTTTTCAGTAAAAGCCGGGGAAAACAAATTTGAGTGGGATGAAGCAGAGGGAATTTCGCGTATTATTTCTGGCTTGACGATCAGTCAAGAAACAAGAGTGCAAAATCAGGGAAAAAATATTAGTGTTTTGGATCAATACATTCCAGACAAAGAGCTGATTGCCCTTTATGATCGGCTTGCTTTCGCAAGAGATAACGCATGGACACAGCTTTTGTGTTCGCAGATGAAAGAAGAACAATATACGCTTTTAATTACAATTGGATTTTCACCGCTTGTGATTCCGGAAGCCAAGGTACAGGCGCTTATTAAATCGTGCAACCCTTATGCGGATTCATCCTTTGTAGATACTATCTGCAGAAAGCTGGTTGATGCGAAAGGATGGAACAAACATCTTTTTCCAACTCTTTATCCCCGAAATGCTGCATACGGACTAGAAAAGTAAAAAAATAGTGCTTGACTGGGGGTCAAGCCAATTAAAAATTAGAAGAAGCGTAGGTCTGCTGATCGATGCTTCTTCTATCTTTTTTTGACTTTTGAGTCAAATGTCTTATTCATAATATTGCCGTAATCAAATTAGTTAGAAAGTCGGACAATCGGATAAACATATTATGAAATGAGGTGAGAGAAATGGCGCGCAGCCCGGAAGTTTGGACAGTACAAAACAAT
Source organism: Ruminococcaceae bacterium UBA5397 (assembly GCA_002411615.1). Taxonomy (GTDB): domain Bacteria; phylum Bacillota; class Clostridia; order Oscillospirales; family Acutalibacteraceae; genus Caproicibacterium. Next base: position 8,524 of record DHOF01000160.1, on the reverse strand, counting down.
TTAATAGAGAATGGTGAAACGCGCCCGATCAATGAGCATCAGATGAAGCTCTATAAAGAAAACGGGAAATGGAAAACAGAAATTATTTCTGAAAAAAATAGAATGCCAAAGGAAGAACAAAAATCAATTTTTAAAAGGGTGACGAAAAACATTGGGGATGAAATCAATGAGCGTGTTTCCAGGGGAGATATAGATTTGCCGGACGGCAATTATACCGTTGGAGAAATCCTAGACAAAATGTGAAAGGAGCCAGAACATGGCAATCAATATGATTAATTCAAATGAAGAAAGAGTAGAGGAACTGTTGGAAGAGATTGCAAGTTCCATGAAAGAAATTTGTCAGCTTGGAAAATATGATCATCTCTATGTTACATATCCAGCAGACGGAAAGGCCACTGTAGTTGCACATGGGGAAGCCGGACTCGATCAGTATGATGATGTTTGCCCGAAAATTCACAGCTTGACTGTTCAAAATTTGGCGCAGGAATTTAATGATTTGGCGATCAGCATCGAAACGGCACGTGCAGAAGCAGTTGCCCTGAATGAACAACTGGAAGTGGTAAAGTTAAGAGAAAAAAAGAAAGTGCACGTCGAATTGCGGAAGTCTGGAAAATAAGGGATGTACACACAGCAAATATCGGAATGATCATTTGCGGGCGGGGAATGTAGTCGGTCAAAAAAAGATTTGACCGATGCCCGTCTGTAATCAATCGGTACAAGCTGACTTTTTATCATATAAAAAAGAAAAGATTGATTTTGCAGCAAAAATAAAAAAGGCTCCGCCGAAGCAGAGCCGTTAGAAATAAAAAATTTACATCATGCGCTTTTCTGTGAATTCAAGTCGAAAACGAATTCGTCAATGCTTTCTAAGTCCTCATAGATTCCTTCGTTATGTATTGCGGCCAGATGCAGAAATGCCGGTGAGTAATCACCCTGATCTTTTTGGGATGGAACAAAAGCAAGTTCAACAAGATCTCCATCCTTTACTTGTGCCAATTTTTCTTCTAACAATTTTTTGTCTACAATGATTTTTACCACTTTATACTTCCTTTCTTTATTTAAGATTAACTTTCCCTTGAGAACAGTTC
>DHOF01000160.1:6954-7278 GCA_002411615.1 Ruminococcaceae bacterium UBA5397 | reverse complement strand
GCTTGAGAACAGTTCTTATTATCAGGCATAAGCTTCAAAAAAAACGTCGAAAAAAATTGTATCTATGGAAATCAGCGAATAAAACAAAACAAGTTGTTAATTTAGGGGAAATTTAATGCAAAAAGTCAAATAACTTTCTATGCAGTAAGAGAGGACCATTCATAAATAGTAGGCATCATCAGAAAACCAGATTAAAAAGGATTGGTTAAGCCCATATAAAATTATTTGTTGTTAATACATCTAATTATTGATTGCAATTATGTTGAATCTAGACGAACTTTTTCACAAGATATTTTATTTTATAAAATTTAAGGGTATGATTAA
>DHOF01000160.1:6377-6800 GCA_002411615.1 Ruminococcaceae bacterium UBA5397 | reverse complement strand
TAAAATTTAAGGGTATGATTAATACAAGAAAAACTTCACGCTAAAATAAAAGATAAAATCCAAGAATGAATGATTTGAATGAGGACAAGTAAAACGAGCCCAAAATTTTATCTCGCTTATTTTAAGATGTTCATAGAAGTAAGATAGATAATTTGTTGGTTTTTTGGTAGAGGCACAAGGAAAAATACGGGGAAAGTTTTATATTCTATCATGCGAAAAACAATAGTGTGAAAATTGGAGATACTGAGATAGGCTATATTTCAGATAGGCTATTTTATCCAATCCTTTGCAAAATGGGCAAGCCAAAAGATTTCAGCAGATTTATATGATATAGCTCAGAAATGCTACATGTCTGGAGATATTATTATAAATGAAAAGTTTAACATATTTATTTAAAGACATTCCAAAACTCAGAACTTTTTT
>DHOF01000160.1:5786-6213 GCA_002411615.1 Ruminococcaceae bacterium UBA5397 | reverse complement strand
CATTCCAAAACTCAGAACTTTTTTAGAATCACATACTTTGCTCTTCTCTCAGACAGCAAAGTCCATTTTAGTCCAGGTTTTTTCCTCTCTGCCTGACAGGAAAGTTCTTGGGCGCATTACGGATGAAATAAGAGAGCACATTCCAAAAGCAGTGATTGTCGGTTCCACTACCGTTGGGGAGATCATTGATGGTCAGCCCAAAGTTAGAACCGTTGTATTATCGTTTTCTTTTTTTGATGAGACCGTTTTAAAAACTTTTGTAGTTGCAGATCCTNNGAGGCCGGCAAAAACTTGATGAAAGAAATAAACAGTATGGAGGAAGTAGCCGGCGTACTCTTGTTTGCAACACCGCAAAGCATCAGTGTTTCAAAACTGTTCAAAGGAATGTCAGAAGAGAAATTCGATTTTCCTGTTTTTGGCGGCGGAG
>DHOF01000160.1:3848-5584 GCA_002411615.1 Ruminococcaceae bacterium UBA5397 | reverse complement strand
ATTTTCCTGTTTTTGGCGGCGGAGCGGGTGTTTATGATCCGAATGCATGTTCCGTGGTATTTTTAGGGAGGCAAGCGTTAAGCGAAGGAGCAATTTGCGTTGCCTTTTTAAGCAAAAGCCTCCATATTTATACCAGGACATTTTTAGGCTGGAGACCGCTCAGCAAAGAAATGACGATTACTCAAGCGGATGGCAGTTTACTCAACAAAATTGATGGAAAACGTGCTTTTGACGTTTACAATCGATATCTCAATATTCCGAATGATGAGCATTTTTTTGCAAATGCGCTTGAATTTCCGATCCTGATACAGAAGGATGGCGAAATGATTGCAAGGGTCCCGTTTTTGGTGACAGAAGATGGCAGCATTGGCTTTTTGGCTGATGTGGAAGCTGGGGATAAGTTTCATATCGGTTATGGAGAACCTAATTTGATTTTAAGTCATTCAGAATCCACACGAAAAGAATTGTACGATTTTGAACCGGACGCAATTTTTCTGTATGCCTGCATCAGCAGAAGATTTTTATTGCAGAACGATGCGAATCTTGAAATTCAAACGTTCAATCGGATCGCGCCCACTACCGGATTTTATACATATGGTGAATTTATTAAACGTAATAACAAAATGGATCTATTGAATTCAACGATTGTAATTGTTGGAGTCCGTGAAGGAAAAGAAAATTCACGCCGCAAGCGGGAACTCTTTAAGGGGACAGCGGATCTGCCGATCAGCAACGATCCCTTTTGGGCTACGCACAGCCGTATTATAACGAGACTTCTTCATTTTATCAGTGTTGTAACATCAGAACTGGAAGAAGCAAACAAAGAGCTCAAAAGGGCTTCTAGTATCGATAAGCTTACTCAGATTAATAACAGGCTTAAGCTGGACGAAGTCTTAGAGTATAATTTTTCCATCAGTACACGTTATAAAACTGGCCTTTCCATTTTGATTCTTGATATTGATTATTTTAAAGAAGTAAACGATCAGTTTGGGCATCTGGTCGGCGACGTGGTCCTTACAGAACTAGCAGGCATCTTAAAATCATGCGTTCGTGAGAGCGATACGGTCGGCAGATGGGGTGGGGAAGAATTTTTGGTAATTCTGCCCCATACTCGTCTGGAAGATGCTGAAAAGGTCGCTGAAAAAATCAGGGCCGCAGTTGAAAAAATGGACTTCCAAAAGGCGGGGCATATCACCTGCAGCATTGGAGCAGCTTCGTTTTGTGAAGGCGACGATAGTGAAAAGCTTTTGTCGCGTGCTGATATGGCTTTGTACCATGCAAAAAGCTGCGGCAGAAATCAAGTGGGATATTAACTTTTTTAGTGGACGTGTATGCCAATAAAAAAGATTGCAATGGGGCGCTTTTATGGAAGAATATTTGTGTGACAAATTTGAAAGAGAAAAAGCAAAATCTCTTTTTCCAAACAGCAGAATGAATTCCAGATTAACATTGACCGGTGTCTTTGGTATGATGCCTGCCTTCGGAGCGGTTGTCCGGAATTGACCTCAGCTTTCTGTGCCTGTGACGATACAACGTATAATTGTTTACATAAAATGAGACCTTCGCTTTACACGCAGTAAGTAAATAGGCGTTTTTTATTTTGATACATAAAGGCGGTCGTTTATTTCATCCTTATAAAATAATAAGCCGTCGATTATCACAATTTGCAATGTGGGCCACCATACTGTGTGGCTATTAGCCTAGCGAGGGCCGGATTTGGATTCTTGATTTTTACC
>DHOF01000160.1:0-3637 GCA_002411615.1 Ruminococcaceae bacterium UBA5397 | reverse complement strand
GCCCTTGAATCCATGACCAGCGTGTAGTACAAGTACTTTTTTCACCCATGGAACCGTAAGCATCTTCATATTGTGCAGTTAGTTTTTTAGCAAGTGCAAGATTTTCCTCCAGCTTTTTGTAAGCTGCAGAATCATTAGGATGTGTATCCAAGAAGATGTGCAGTTCCCAGATCGAAAACTGTACAGCGTGGATTTGCCGCATCAGTTTTTGCTGTTCACTCATTTTGGCGCACCCCGCCTTCCATAAAAAGGTTTATTAAGATCTGGAAAAAGAGTTCCTGTACTTAACGCTTTTTCCGGAGGGAAAGTAGTGCCAAATTGCTGAAAAGGAACATATGCCATCGCAACAACCGGATTTTCCGGCAGAGGAGATGTCGGTTTAATCGAACAGAACTGCCCTTCTGCTGTTTCTGCCATTATAAAACCTCCCTTCATAGGATCGGGATATTCCCTTAGATATTCTATGAAGAGAGGTCCTTTTGGGTGTTTTTGCCAAAATCACAAGAAAATTAATGTTTTTTTCCGCTGGCGCGAAAACAGCAGCCCCACAATAAACCAAGATAAAAGCAGATGACTCCCGTCATAATATAACCCACCATTTTTCTCGCTCTCCTCTAACTATTTCCAAATTCTTCTATTCTAGTATATCCTCAAAATTTGAAAACTTGCAGAAATGGAAAAGCCTCTGCAAAGCTTTTTTGCAGAGGCTAAAGAATAAGCGCTTATTTAGGGACGACGCAGAATTTTACGTAATTGGTCCAGAGCATCCCGTGCATTTGGAAGCTGCATTTGTATTTTTGGGAAAGCTTTGAAAATTCGATTTGAAAGAGTAGAGAGATCTTTTTCGGCAGTATTCTTCCGCGCAATTAGATCCGCTACGCGTTGGCGGTTGTCGTTGTCCAGAGCCTCCAGTCTTTCCTGCAGATTATCAATCATATCGTCTTTAGCAAGATGGACCTGAAGACGAATTTCATCGAGAATCCCCTGTAGGACTTCGATTTTCCCACGGATGCGTAGGGCATTTCGTGCAGAGAAGAACGTATCCACGGCAAAATAAACCACAAGCAAAGCCGCAATCCATGGAATTATTTCGGAAGGAATCATGTGCATAAGGAAAAGAACCCTTGGATGAAGGATTTCCATTAAGAAGAGACACATCAAGCCAAAAATCAGACAGTTTTCGAGGCAGATACGCCCATGTAAATGAAAGCGGTGATTGCTGTAGTCCCACCATTTGGCATGAAATAATGTTTCCAAAAGCCAACCGGTAAAATATTCGACGGTAGAAGTGATGAGAGTACCCAAAAGAAATACAAGCAGCCAGTTTTCAGAGACAGGGGTCAAAAAATAAATGCTCAGAAGGGCTCCAACTGCATAGACCGGACAAAACGGGCCATGCAGAAATCCTCGGTTGATCCAGTGCTTTGCACAGATAGAGCAGAAAATACTTTCGCAGAGCCAGCCCATCCATGCATAACAGGTAAACAAAAGAATTTGTTCTGAAAAGACGGCCAAAAAATCACTTCTTTCTTTTAAAATAAACAAGAATACTTTTTAAGTTTACTGATTCCGACGAAAATTGTCAATCTTATTTTCCTGTGTTATAATTCAAAGAAAAGGAGGGCTGTTTATGAATGGAATAGAGGAATTACGAGAACTTCCGCAAAAATACGGAATGGTTTTTCTGGGCTTAAGCATTCTATTAAGTTTATTGAATTGCTTTTTCGGCTATAAACTTCTGCGCCTTTGGACAACCCTTTTAGGCTTTTTGCTCGGAGGAATGGGCGCCTATCTAGCGGCTTCCGCCTTTGGGTTTGAGATGATGTGGTCTGTGTTGATTGGGTTTGTCGGTGCAACGGTAGTAGGAGCTGTATCCTTTTCTATTTATCGTTTCGGTGTTTTCCTATTTACTTTTATCATGGGACTTGGGATGGGACTGCAGTTGTTTCAGCAAAATGAGACAGCAGCATGGATTTCCGGGGTCCTTTTGGGAATCGGTTTTGCCATTCTATCGGTCAGTTATATCCGACAGATTGTGATTGTGTCATCTAGTCTAAGCGGCGGAGTCAATGCAGGAGCGGATTTGGGAACTTTATTTCATGCTGGTGATCTTTGGGTGGTTTACCTGATAGAGGCGGTCCTTGTGATTTTGGGGATTTTGATCCAGTTCCGCACGACAAAGACGAAAAAGAAAAGATATTAATAAAAAAGCCTTTCCGAAATTTCGGAAAGGCTTTTTTATTTGTTTCAGATGGAAAGACAAAGATAAAGTAAAACTGCCCCAGAGGCTGGTGTCAAAATCCAAAGCGGAGAAATTTCAATATCGGCTGTGTTGAGCAGCTTATTGATACTCAGGGAACTATTGAGCAGCTCACTGCAGAAAAGAAGTAAAAGATATCCTTTTAAACCTAATATCGGGATCAGGAAAAAGCACCAGGAGACTCGAAAGACGGCATCTACAAGATTGCAGCATAGGGAATATTTTTGCTGATTCAGTCCTTTCAGCATCCCGTCGACTACGCTGTCAAGATACAAAAGCGGAATTAAAGGGACCATAATGCGGACAAGAACAGCCGCATCCTGACTTTTATAAAACAGCTGACAAAGCTGCGGCGAAAAAGCAGCCATCAATGCAGCGCAAATAAACGAAAAACAGCTGGTCAGGCAAAAAGCCTTTGTTGTGATTCGACGAATCCTTTTTGGCTGTCCATGCGAATTGGAACGGGCAAGTTCCGGAATGAGCAGAAGAGTTGCAGAGGACAAAATGGTACACGGAAAGACCAAAATGGGCATCATCATCCCTTGTACTAGCCCATATTGGGAAAGCGCTTCTTCTCTGGAGCAGAAAGAGGAAAGGCCTCTCGGAATCAGCAGATTTTCGACCGAAAACAGGAAGCTGCGAAGTCCTGCTCCCCCTAAGACAGGCAGTCCGATCGCGGCTATTTGACAGAAGGAGGGGATAGGAGCGGCGCATGTTTTATGATGAGGCATTTTTTTGAGATAGCAGAAGATCATGAAGGTACAGCCGACTGCTTCCGCTGTAGTGGAGGCAGTCATAACCGCAGTGATGGAGGAAGAAAAATCATCCAGGAAAAGGATGCCAAGCCCGATGGTTGCTCCCTGTTCCACTACTTCTGCGACCGCAGGGACACCGGATTTTCCTTCCGCCAGAAAACAGCCTTTTAAGCAGGCACAGACTGAGATAAAAGGCAGGCCGACAGCCAGAATCCGCAGGGGAAGACTGCCGGAGAGCAGAGGACCAAAAAGCGGTGCAAGAAGCTCAAATAAGAGACAAGCGCTGCAGCTGATCAAAAGGCTGAAGCAGAGACACTTCCGAATAATTCGGCGGTCGTTTCCGTGTTCCGCTACCATACGAGTCGTACAAAAAGAGGCTCCGGCAGCAGAAAGACTGACTCCTAAAACAAAGACAGAAAGATTCAGTTGATATAACCCCATTGCGGCTGTACCGAGATGGGTGCAGAGGTATCCGCGGTACCAAATATCAGTCAGACGTAAAAGTCCGTTTGTAATCGTAAGGACAGCGGCGCTTTGGAAGAATTTGCGTTCAAAATATGCGTCTTGGAAAAATTGCAGTAGAGTATATTAAGCGCTTTGAATTTATTGGCGATGATGGAAA
>DHOF01000154.1 GCA_002411615.1 Ruminococcaceae bacterium UBA5397 | reverse complement strand
TCCCCAGTTCAAATCTGGGTGACGCCTCCACTGAAAAGACCGAATCTCTTTCGAGATTTGGTCTTTTTTTAATAATTCGATAGGACATTTTAACCTCAATAGGAGATTTTAGATTATGGTTTCTAAAAAAATTATACATCCTTTAGAGCCAGTCTGGAGCTCAGAATGTAGAGCCCTGATTTTAGGCACAATGCCTTCTCCTAAATCTCGCATGACCGGATTCTACTATGGCCATCCTCAAAATCGTTTTTGGCGTGTTTTGGCCGAAATCTTTGGCGAAACTGTTCCAAATTCTAATGCAGAAAAAACTTCTTTTCTTTTGCAGCATCGAATCGCTTTGTGGGATGTTTTGAAATCTTGTCAAATTTGTGGTGCTTCTGATCAATCAATTACAGAGCCTGTTCCAAATGATTTTTCTGTTTTACTACAGAACACAAAAATTCAATCTATCTATACAACAGGGCGAAAAGCTTTTCAGTTATATGAAAGTCTGGTCTATCCAAAAACTAAAATTCATGCAATCGCTTTGCCTTCTACAAGTCCCGCTAATTGCCGGATGAATTTTCATGATTTGGTAGAAACTTATCGTGTTTTGTTGAATACTGTCAGCATAAAATGAATGAAGTCACATATTTTCAGGGAGGAACTACATGGAAAAAAACGAAACAATTAATCAAAAAAACGAACAAACACAACCTTTAACACCAAATAAAATGGGAACGAAGTCGATGTTTCCATTGATTATTTCAATGGCAGTGCCGGCAATGTTTTCTATGATGATTCAGGCTCTTTATAACGTAGTAGACAGTTATTTTGTTGCACAGATCAGTGAAGATGCTTTAACAGCTGTTTCTTTGGTGTTTCCAATTCAAAGCCTATTGATTGCTCTTGGAATTGGTACTGCAATCGGAATCAATTCTCTGGTATCAAGACGCCTTGGCGAACAAAATTTTTCAGAAGCAAATTCTGCGGCTACACACGGAATCCTTTTAGGACTTTTAAATTATATTGTTTTTCTTATTGTCGGCCTTTTTTCACGTCAGTTTGTCGGATTGTTTACAAGCACACCAGCAGTAATTGAAATGGGCACGCAGTATATGCAGATTGTATGCTTCTTTTCTTTTGGTGTTTTCGTGGAAGTCAATATTGAAAAATCTCTGCAAGCGACCGGGAATATGCTGTATCCAATGATGTTCCAGCTGATTGGGGCTGTTACCAATATTATCTTGGATCCTATTTTTATCTTCGGATTATTTGGAGTTCCAAGAATGAGTGTAGCCGGTGCAGCAATCGCTACTGTTTTGGGACAAATTCTTTCAATGATAGTAGCACTTATCGTCCTTACCAAAAAAGAACACGAAATTACTGTTTCTTTTCATCATTTTCATATAAATGGAAGAATTATTAAAAATATCTATGAAGTTGGACTGCCTTCGATCGTAATGCAGTCTATCGGCTCTGTGATGGTGATGGGAATTAATGCGATTTTGATGTCCTATACTGAGACGGCAGTTGCTTTCTTTGGCGTTTATTTTAAACTGCAATCCTTTGTTTTTATGCCTGTTTTTGGACTGAATCAGGGAATTATGCCGATCATCGGATATAATTTTGGCGCACAAAATAAAAATCGTATGAAGGACTGCCTTCGCTATGGAACTATTATCGCTGTGGTTATTATGGTGATTGGTGTTATCGTGTTTTGGACAATTCCAAATTTGCTGCTGGGGATTTTCAACGCTTCCGATGTGATGCTTTCAATAGGCGTTCCTGCACTTAAAACGATCAGCCTCTGCTTTATTCCGGCTGCTATCGGAATCACGTTCTCAGGCGAATTTCAGGCAGTAGGGAAGGGAACTTATAGTCTTTTAGTCTCTTTATTAAGACAACTTTGCATTTTACTTCCAGCTGCCTATCTGTTGTCTGTATTAACACACTCTTTGCCATTAATTTGGTATGCTTTCCCAATTGCAGAATTTTTCTCTTGTATCGCAAGTATTCTGTTGCATAGCCGAATTAAGAAAAAAACGCTCTCTAAATTTTAAGCTTAGATGGATATTATTTAAGCAGCCTGTTTTGCAAAAGAACAGGCTGCTTTTTGTATGATTGCTATTTTTAACGCATATATTTTTTCGGGCGGTGAAAAAAATGAAGCATTCCCGAAAAAACAAATTGACTATTTTGGCTTTGGCGCTCTGCTGTACAGGGCTTTTAACGTTAACTTTTTGTTCCTATCATCAAGCGGCTAAGCTTGCAGCTGCAAAAGTTAATCCCAATCCACCGATTATCCTTGATGCAGGGCATGGTGGGGAAGACGGAGGCGCTACTGGAAAATCCCAGTTGCCTGAAAAAGATCTGAATCTGGCAATTACTCAAATGCTGCAAAAAAGGCTATCGGACTCCGGTTATCAGGTAATTATGACTCGAGAAAGTGACGTTTCTCTAGGTGATCCAAAGTTGTCTACCGTACATGAACGGAAAGCTTCTGATATCCATCAGCGACTTGCAATTTTACAAGGAACCCCCGGCGCTATTTTTATCAGTATTCATCAAAATTATTTTAGCGAAAGCAGATACAGCGGCGCACAAGTTTTTTATTCCAAGAATGATTCGCAAAGTAAAACTCTTGCAGAATCCATTCGAGCAAGCATTGTAAATTCTGTTCAGCCGGATAATGAACGCCAGTTAAAGCCAGCTACCAGCAGTATTTATCTTCTTTGGCACGCGCAAAGTCCAGCGGTTTTAGTGGAATGCGGCTTTCTCTCCAATGATTCGGAGGCAAAACTTTTAAATGATTCGGAATATCAGGAAAAAATTGCGCAGGCAATTTCTGAGGGCATTAACACTTATTTAACGAGTCCTTG
>DHOF01000121.1:5099-5353 GCA_002411615.1 Ruminococcaceae bacterium UBA5397 | reverse complement strand
TCAATCACATTGCCCTTATAGAGCTTCAGCTTCACATCGCCCGTTACATGTTCCTGTGTGCTGTCTACGAATGCGCTGATTGCCTCCCGCAACGGAGTAAACCATTTGCCGTCATAGACCAATTCCGCCATTTTATCGCCGATGCCCTGCTTATAATGATAGGTATCTTTATCGAGACAGATCTCTTCCAATTTATTATGTGCATGATAGAGGATCGTTCCGCCGGGAGTTTCATAAACGCCGCGGCTCTTCAT
>DHOF01000121.1:4638-4788 GCA_002411615.1 Ruminococcaceae bacterium UBA5397 | reverse complement strand
GTCACATAAGTGGCTTTGTCCGGCGCCATTTCCGGCGAAATTCCCAATTCCAAGAATCCGGGTTTATTATACTGCGGTTCATTTGCAGGGTCTTCCAGATCAAGTCCTTCATGGGAAAGGTGCCACAGATTTTTATCTTTGGAATAATTG
>DHOF01000121.1:0-4306 GCA_002411615.1 Ruminococcaceae bacterium UBA5397 | reverse complement strand
ACCTGATCGTTGCCCTTGCCGGTGCAGCCATGACAGATTGCGTCGGCGCCCTCGGCCTCTGCAATTTCCACCAAACGCTTTGCAATCAGCGGACGGGCAAAACTGGTTCCCAAAAGATATTTATTCTCATATACGGCGTCTGCCTTCAGTGTTGGCCAAATATAATCTTCGACAAACTGTTTTTTGAGATCGGCAATATAAAGTTTCGAAGCACCTGTCTTCTTTGCTTTTTCCTCTAGACCATTCAGTTCACCCATTCCCTGTCCAACGTCTGCCGCAACCGCAACGACTTCACAGTTGTTATAATTTTCTTTCAGCCAGGGAATAATAATAGAGGTATCTAAGCCCCCCGAATAAGCCAGAACCACTTTTTTAATATTTTTCTTATCCATGATAAAGCCTCCGTTGTTTTTCTTTGTGGCTCTTATTATACACTTATTATTCATAAAATCAAGGATTTATTGCATAAATATTCATATTCCACAGTTTTCACAGTTTTGTATAAAAATAACCCAATAAAGGCTGTGCAATCTCTCTAAAAACGTGATTTTATCGGAATAACGAGTTTTAAAAATTTATACAGTATGGTATAATAAATCAAATAAAATGTATGTTTACAGATGATTGGAGGTTATCTGCTATGAAAGAAATTTCTTTGGACAAATTTGAATTTTCGCCTTTTAACAAAATTGCAAAGGACTGGATGTTGGTTTCTGCCGGCACTCCGGAATCCTGCAGCACTTTAACAGCCTCCTGGGGCGGTGTTGGTGTACTTTGGGGGAAAAACGTGGTGTTTTCCTTTATTCGGCCGCAGCGTCACACATTAAAGTTCATTGACCAGGAAGATTATTTTTCTATTACCTTTTTAAAAGATGGCTACCGTGATGCACTCAATTACTGCGGAAGCCACTCCGGCGGAGAAAATCAAAAGATTATTGAGGCGGGTCTGCATCTGGCAGAATTTAAAGAGGCGCCGATTTTTAAAGAAGCTTCGCTCACCTTTATTTGTAAAAAGCTTTACCGCCAACCTCTCGAGCCAAAATATCTGCTCGATCAGTCACTCGACGAGCGCTGGTATCCAAACAAAGATTACCACAATATGTTTGTAGGCGAAATTGTACACGTTTTTTCTAACGACTAAAAAATTTTAATCAACTCAAATAAAGCTGAACAATTGAAGGACCCCCCAATCGTAAAAATCGAACTACGATTGGGGGGTCCTTTATATCAACCTTTATATTAAATAGAAAATAAAAACGACTGCAGTACTTTGCTGTCAAATATAAAAAATCTAAAAGTGTTTTTTATGATTATGATTTTTCCTGAGAGTCTTTGACCTCATATCCTTTTAAAAGATTATAAAGCTCCTCTCCTACCATAGCAGAAATGCAAAGGCCATTTTCCACATAGCTTTCTGAAAGCAAAGTTGCTTCTTTTCTGATTTTTGCCGCCAAACCGGCCTTTTCAAAAGGCAAAAGCAAAGAAACCTTTCTGATGTTCACCGGCAGATTCTGTTCAATCGCTTTCAAAAGGGAATCCAGCCCTGCACCGGTCTTGGCACTGATTCGTACCGCATTTCCAATCATCGGGATTTCGGAAAGCTCCGGTACCTTATCGCACTGATTGAGAACCGATATGACTGGACGATTCCGACAGCCAAGCTGCGTTAAAATCTCTTGGGTCACTTTCAAATGAGTCTGCGCTTCCGAACTGGAAGCATCGCAAACATTTAAAATAATATCCGCCTGGACCGCTTGTTCCAGTGTAGAATGAAATGCCTGCACCAGATGATGGGGCAGTCTCCGAATAAACCCAACCGTATCGATCAGCATGACCGTAACTCCATTGGGAAGCTTCAGAGCACGAGCGGTCGGATCCAGTGTTGCAAAAAGCATGTCTTCCGCAAGTACGCCGGCATGAGTCAGAGCATTCATCAAAGTACTTTTTCCTGCATTCGTATAGCCCACCAGTGCAACTGTAATCACGCCATCTTTTTTACGACGGCGGTCAATTTGCGCCCGGTGTTTTTCTACATCTTCCAGCTGTGCTTTGAGATTTTCAATCCGCGCACGAATATGGCGCCTGTCTGTTTCGAGCTTGGTCTCACCGGGGCCACGAGTCCCGATTCCGCCGCCCAACCGAGAAAGCTCTTTTCCTCTGCCGGAAAGGCGCGGCAAAAGATATCGAAGCTGTGCCAATTCCACCTGTAGTTTTCCTTCGCTGGATCTTGCACGGCTTGCGAAAATATCGAGGATCAGCATGGTTCGGTCAATTACCCGAACCTTTGTGACCTCTTCCACATTGCGAATTTGAGTCGGGGAAAGATCCCGGTCAAATACAACCAGATCGATTTCATGAACCGCACAAAAATCAGCAATCTGCTGCAGCATTCCTGAGCCCACACAGCTTGCCGGATCCGGTGCAGGTCGCTTTTGTGTGATTGTGCCGAAAGGTTCCGCACCTGCGCTGTATACTAATTCATACAGCTCCGCAAGAGAAGATTCCACATCATATTCTCCGGTGTCAACTTCCACCAGAATTACTTTTACCTTTTTTTCTTCATTTTCCAGCATAAGAACCCTCCGACTGCGCAATTTTGTATTTCTTATTCTACTGCAATTATTTTAGTATTGCAAATCATCGGAAAGCTATGTATTCATATTCTGCATTTGATTCATTAAAAGAATTGTGAACCTTTGTAGTACTTGTACCGGCATCCTGCATTACGGTAAGACTGGTCCCGTCGAGGAACAATCCTGCCATCATTCTTTCCGATGGAGCTGCAAATCCACAATAAGCACCTAATTCTCCGCCGGTGCGCACTCCAACTGCCGATAGATTCTGACGATAGACAAGAACTAGCCTTGCCGCAAACGGCAAAGAGATTATCTGCTGTGTCTTGCCGTCTCCTATATAGGAATTGATCGTCATCGGCACTGGGTCATCTGCATTTCTATGACGGCTGTTATCATTAAAATGTGCTGTCAAAAGGCTGTCAAGAAGCTGATTATCTTGTACAAAATCCAAACGAACAGGTTTATCATCTGGTTTCCAGTTATGCAGTCCAAGAGAAGTTTTATTTTGATCTGACAAATTATTTTCCCCCTTTAAATTTCAATTACACCATCAGTCTGATCCATTTGATTCCATGAAAGTCCTTTCCCGTCCAAATCAGACCATGTAAAATTTCGATTATCTAAAGTTTCCCAAGTTTCTTTTCGATGATCAATTAAACCAATCAGATGAACCGGAAAAAAGCGCCTTAAAATTCGCACGGAACGAGCAAGATTCCGCGGCTCTCCCAAAAGGACAAAACGAACGGTGCCTTCTTTTGGATACTCCTCTACATTGCAGGAAAGCCCTACTGCCTGCGCAATTTTTTCCATATCATATTTCGTAAAATGATCATTATCAAGCGAAAGAAGCCCTTTTGCAGCACTTTGCTGTTCCTCAAATGTCCCATCTGCTGTTTTAAGTTCTTTTGAAAAAAGTTCCAGCCCCCAGCTTTCTGCGGTCGCTGCAAAATTTTCCCGATAAAGTTCCAAAAGAGCTTGCTCAAATCGATCCAATACGGCAGCGTATGCCTCTAGTTCATGGTCAACAACAGTAGTTCCATCTAAACGATAAAGAGGAATTTCTTTCATTTGTTGTTTCATTCGTTCTAATGCACCCATTTTTAGCTTTTCTCCTCTACCGTAATCGTTCCGGCAATCAGAAGCTTATTTTTGGCTGGAACTGATGTCCCATAAAAATAAACTGTCATATCCGTAACGACTCCAGTTCCATAAATGGCAGCATAAACAGCGCTATAAGTGAGCGACTGTCCGATCTTTAAGGAATCAAACAAATCAAGGATTGTGGCCTTACATTGAGTGATCGCTGCCTGCTTATTGACCCCTTCTGTAAACACAAGCTGTGCTTCTACATCAAGAGAAATAACAGAAATTGGATGAGTTGAAACTGTCACGTTGAGTTCACGGGACTTTTGAAGATCCTGCTCAACTTCCGAAAGAAGTGCATCCGATGGGACGCCTCCTGTCGCAGCAAGATATACTCCAACGGTTCCCACTCCGTTTTCTCGCGGTACGACATAAACGTCTCTGACTCCTTCATGGCTCATTGCTTTGTTTTGATAAAATGCTGCATTACTGCCGGTACTGATTTGGCTGAAACTATCCTCAATTCTCTGCCGCAGCATCTCATCGGATTCCGTATCCGTCCCTCCGGAGAAATCGGACAAATTTGTAACTGTTTCAATTCCTGAAACGGCCGTAACAAAACGGGTAATTGTTCCCGCTTTTGCGTT